>CAIWET010000135.1 GCA_903911805.1 uncultured Ignavibacteria bacterium
ATAAAAATAAATTTAATTATACATTAGGATTACAGATTGGGGGAGCATTCCCAATAAAATCATATGATTTTATTGAGTTTTATAAAAGTAATTTAAACAAAGAAAATAAGGGTAGTTCCCCAAGAACTTTGTTTGGATTAAATTATAAAATGGAATTGAAAGAATTATATAGACTTGGAATTTTAATTGATTTTTATAAATATAATTATTATGATTATTTCAATGAGACAATTCAGACTTATAATGGATTAAAAACTAAAAATTTCACTGAAAATTTTGATATTCAATATATTCCTGTTTTATTCTCAATTGAAATTATTCCTTACAAATCTCAATTTCGTTCTTTTATTGGTGCAGGTATAGGTTTTTCGTATTCAAAGATTACTTGGAATGAAAATGTTACTCCAATTATTTATGGAGATGTAAGAACAGGTGGGAATCAATTTAGCAATGAAAACTATAACTTTACAACTAAAGTTTATTGCGGAATTGATCTTGGTTTTGATAAAAATAGAAAATATTATTTTCTAAATAGTTTATCATTTGAGTTTTATACATATCTAATAAATAATAGTGAATCAATATTCTCAAGTCTAAGAAAGCAATTGCCTAAAAAAGAATTGAATTTTGATGACAAAATTGCGATAATTCCAATTTTATTTGGAGTTAGTGTTGGAGTTTTAATTAATACTAATGGCTTATAGCCATATTTAAGAAACATTTTAAATATTGAGGTAGTTATGAATACTCAAGTAACTTTTAGACACACAAAGTCTAGCGTTGAATTACAAGATGCCGCTAAAGAATCGGCTGAAAAATTTGAAAAATTCTTTGATGGTATCTTAAAAACTGAGGTAGTTTTTAATGAAGAAAAAGAGCATATTGTTGAAATTACTTGCCACGTAACAGGTAATAGCTTTTTTATTAAAGAAGGTTCTGATGATTTTGTAAAAAGCTTAAATCTTGCTTCTGACAAAATTATTAGACAAATAAATAAATGGAAAGAAAAAATCAGATAAATTTCTTTTGGATAATTATAAGTAAACAATTATTTTTGAAGGGGCTGAAATGCCCCTTTTTTATAAACATGAAATAAATTATATGGGATTATTTAAAGATATACAACATCTCTCAAATTCTTACATTGTTGTTGAGAGTTTACTTTCTTCACCGCTTAAATTTGAGGCGGTAACTGGCAATTTTGGACTAAATAAAAAAATTACAAATAAAAATCTACATAGACCTCAGCTTGCTTTAACTGGATATGTGGAGTTATTTAATTATTTTCCCTGTCAAATTTTTGGAAATACTGAAATATTTTACTTAAACAGTATCAATAAATCTGAAAGAATTAGTGCTTTTGCTAATTTATTAGAATTTGATTTACCTTGTATTATTTTGACAAATGCTCATATTCTTGATCAAGAATTGATACAATTGGCAATTGATAAGGATGTTGCAATATTGGTAACTCCATATGATACAACTAAAACCACGTTTCTTTTGACAGAATATCTAGATGATCAATTTGCTATGCAAGCAGTAGTTCACGGTTCATTTGTGGACGTTTATGGCGTAGGAATTCTTTTTGCCGGAAAAAGCGGAATTGGTAAAAGTGAAATAGCTTTGGATTTGGTTGAAAGAGGGCATAGATTAGTAGCAGATGATGTTGTTATGATGACTAAAAAAAGAGAGTCAATAATAATGGGAACTGGCACAAATCTAGTTCAACATTTTATGGAAATAAGAGGAATTGGAATAATTGACATTAGGCAAATGTTTGGAATTAGATCTATAAGATTTCAAAAAAGACTTGAAATTATTGTAGAATTAGAAGAATATGTTCAAGATAATGAATATACGAGAATTGGACTTGATGAAGAACCAATTAAACTTCTTGATGTTGATATTGCTTATGTAAAGTTACCAATTTTTCCTGGTAAAAATATTACTGTTATCGCTGAAGTTATTGCAACCAATTATTTGTTAAGAACATATGGGTATAATGCAGCAAAGATATTTACTGATAGATTGCAAGAAGAAATTAAAAAGAAAAAAGGTAATAATAATCCATTTTTTGACAATAGAAATGTTAAATTTTTCCAAAGTGATGACGAATAATTATGATATATACTTCCGAATCAATTCAAAAAGCTATTAATTCTTTGTCTTCACTTCCAACAATTGGAAAGAAAACTGCTCAGAGACTTGTTTTTTTCTTACTCAAACAAGATAAAGAATATGTTTCTAATTTTGCTAATTCCTTAGTTGAACTAAAGGATAAAGTTAATTTTTGCTCAAAATGCTTCAATTTTACTGAAGTTGATCCTTGTCCAATTTGTACTTCAACAAAACGAGATTTATCAATTATTTGTGTTGTAGAAGAACCTAATGATGTTTTCGCTATCGAAAAAACTGGCGATTATAGAGGATTGTATCACGTTTTACACGGGTCAATTAATCCATTGGATGGAATTAGTGCTAAAGATATTAAAATTACAGAATTAATTTCAAGATTGACTAATATCCAGGAAGTAATTCTTGCATTAAACCCTTCTGTAGAAGGTGAAGTTACTACTCAATATCTTGCAAAAATTATTAAACCCTTATCAATAAAAGTTACAAGAATTGCTCGTGGATTACCTATTGGTTCAAATTTAGAATATGTTGATGAAGCAACAATATCAAGGGCAATAGATGGCAGAATTGAAATATTATAAAGTATTAGTTGTTTTTGTATTATTATTATCTTCCTGCGATTTTTTTAATACAAGAGAACCAGAAAATCCGAATTCTTCAGATTCTCAGTATCTACCTCAAACATCTGCTGAATCAGTTATTTCAAATTTCATTAAATCATTTTCTGAAAGAAATACAGAATACTATTTAAGTACATTAATCGAAAAAGCGAAATTTCCTAATAACGAATTTGCATTCTATCCAACAAGTGAAGCATTAAATCAATATCCATCAACTTTTGATATATGGAATTTGACAAATGAAAATCAATTTATGCAAATGTTCAAAACCAAATTACCAACTTCAAAAAAAATTAATTTAATTTTCTCAAATCCAAAATCTGATTTTCATTCGGATTCAAGTGTTTATGTTTATGATTATTATTGCGAATTGGATTCATCAATTTCACCAATTCCAAATAAATACAGTGGTATTATTCAATTGGTAATTTTAAAAAACCAAAATGGGCAGTGGGCAATATCTAAGTGGTATGATTTCAAGAAAAATAATGATACTATTGTTAATACTTTAAGTATTCTTAAAGGCAAACTTTCAAATTAATCTTCAATGTGTTGATAAATCGCAGGAATTTGCCTTCCAAATTCAGCATAATCTAATCCATAACCAACAACAAACTTATCTTCAATTTCAAAACCTAAATAGTCAACTGTAACATCAATCTTTGCGCAATCAGGTTTACGTAATAATGAAGCAACTTTAATTGATTTTGGATTATAACTATTCAGAACATTTTTCAATTTGTTCATAGTTAATCCGGTATCAATTATATCTTCTACAATTATTATATCTTTATCTTCCAAAGCTATAGAGCCAATTATCAAATCTACGGTCCCAGATGATTTCATATTTAAACCATAACTTTTTGAAATCAGAGTTTCAATTTCGCAATCTACAGTTATTTTTTTTAATAATTCAATCCCAAAAAACATTCCGCCTTTAAGGACAATAATAAATATTGGTGATTTATTTTGATAATCAATATTTATCATATCAGCTAATTCTTGAATTCTACTTTGTATGATGACATCATCTATCATCAATTTAAATTTTTTATCTTTAATTGTATAAAATTCTGGAGTTGTCATAATTTTTATATTATCTCAATTCTTAAATATCTTTTTGTATTATCTGTTATTTTGAAATTTTCACTTATTCTTTGCTTGATAACCCAAATAATTTCATTTCCAGATAATAGTACTATAATGTTTTTTTTCTCTAAAACTGAAATCTTTTTATTAGTTAAAAAATCACTTAGTTTTACAATAGCTTGCATTCCAATAGGGTGGAAGAAGTCACCATTTTCCCAATTTCTAATGTGTAATACCTCTTCAACCAAATCATAATCAAAGAATTCTACATTTGGATTAGTGCCAATTTTTAATTGATTTTTTTGTACTTCATCTAATTTAATTGTTACATCATTAATCTTAAATGAACCTATTTTAGTGATTGATTTATCTACACTTAATACATCTTTGCCTTTGCCAAATGCAATTTCAAATCTATCTCTAACAGCGATTATATTATTAACAACATCAATTTGAGTTCCAACTTCAGCTTCAAATAATGAAATTATTCTTTGAATTGCATTGCTAGGTAAATTCTGAATTTTATATGATTCAGTAAGAATTTTTTGAAGTAATTCTCCTTGAATAAAAGTTGAATTATTTACTAAACCATTCAGTTTGATTTTTAACTTGCTACCCTTTTTTTCTTTTTGGATAAATTTTAAAAGGTAATCAAGGTGTTCCTGAATGAAACTATCTGCTGTTTTTAAAATTTCTGTTGTTCTTGATATAATTTCTGTAAAATTAGAACAATATTCTTTTTCAATTTCTGTTATTAAATTAAGTCTAATTTTATTTCTTCTATAATTAGAGAAATTATTTGAACTATCATCGCGCCATTCTAATTTTCTGAA
>CAIWET010000136.1 GCA_903911805.1 uncultured Ignavibacteria bacterium
TTTTAAATTTCTTTTTTTTTATTGGTAATTTTATGGTTGATTTTGATATTGTTATAATTGGTGCCGGAGTAATTGGCTTATCTATTGCTTCAAATCTAAAATTTGAAGGTAAATCTGTTCTAGTTATAGAGAAAAATAAATCATTTGGAATGGAGACCTCATCACGATCAAGCGAGGTTATTCACGCTGGTTTATATTATCCAAAAGGTTCATTGAAATCCCAACTTTGCCTAAATGGTAATCATCTTTTATATGAAATATGTAAAAAATATAATATTCCACATTCTAATATAGGAAAATTAATTGTTCCTGTTTTTGATGGAGATGCTGATAGGTTACCTTATCAATTAGAATTGGCTAAAAATTGTGGAGCCGAAGAGGTCAGATTAATTTATAAAGAAGAAATCACCAAATTGGAACCAAACGTTAAGGCAGAAGTTGCAATGTACTGCCCAACTTCTGGTATTGTTGATTCTCATTGTTTGATGCAACATTTTGAAGCAATGGCTATTAATAATGGAGTTACTTTTGCATATCATCAGACTGTTTTAGATATTAATCGTAATAATAATGAATATGAAATAATATGTCAAGATGATAATGGAATTGAATCAGTAGTGAAGGCAACCTTTTTAATAAATGCTTCAGGATTATTCTCTGACAAATTATCTGAAATATTTGGTATAAATATTATTGATGAAGGATATAAAATAAATTATTGGAAAGGTATCTATTTTAGAGTACATAAGCAATTAGAAAAATACCCAAAAATGTTAATTTATCCTGTACCACCTGAGTCCTCTGCTGTTGGTATTCATACTACTCCAGATTTAGCAGGTGGAATGAGACTTGGTCCTTATGACTTTTTGGTGGAAAATATTAATTATGATGTTGATGAAAAATATCACCAATACTTTTTTGATTTCGTTAAAAACTATTTGCCATTTTTAAAATATGAAGATATTTCTCCAGATAGTTCAGGAATTTTACCTAAATTAGTTAAACCTGGAGAAAAACTAAGAGATTTCATAATTAAACACGAATATGAAAGAGGTTTGGATAATTTTATTAATCTAGTTGGAATGGATTCGCCAGGAATAACTGCATCTCCAGCTGTTGGAGAATATGTAAGAGAGTTAATTAAAGATATTTTATAATTTTTTTTTGATAAAATATCATCAAAATAATTCGTCTTGAAAATAAAGTTTAAAAAAATATATATGAAATGAAATGACTGAAGAATTACTTATAAATAAAATCAATAAACTTCCATTAAATTTTAAAAATGAAATTGAAGATTTTGTTGATTTCCTTTTACTTAAAAATAACATTAGTGTGGCAAAGAATAAAAAACAGATTATTTTTGGATATGCAAAAGGAAGCATCACTATAAAGCCTAATTTTGATGAGCCTTTAAAAGAATTTAATGAGTATTTACAATGAATTTATTGTTGGATACACATACTTTTTTATGGTTTATAAATGCTGATACTCAACTTCCTTTTAAAGATGTTGAATTAATAAGTGATTTAAGCAATATTCGATATGTAAGTATTGCAAGTATTTGGGAGATTGTAATCAAATTTTCTTTAAATAAACTTGAAATAATAGGAGGTTTTAATACAATTGAAAATTTCCTAGAAAATAATGATATTGAAGTTTTGCCAATAAATTTCTCTCATACAAAACAACTTTTAACACTTCCATATCACCATAATGATCCATTTGATAGAATTATTATATCACAGGCAATTAGCGAAAACCTACACGTCATTACAAAAGATGAATTTTTTAAACTTTATGATGTAAGTGTTATTTGGTA
The DNA here is from genome assembly GCA_903911805.1 of uncultured Ignavibacteria bacterium. Classification (GTDB taxonomy): domain Bacteria; phylum Bacteroidota; class Ignavibacteria; order Kapaibacteriales; family UBA2268; genus CAIWET01. The sequence continues at coordinate 1,823 of CAIWET010000136.1, forward strand.
ACCAATCAAAAATCTAAATATATAAGGGAATATTATTAAATATAGGCAAAAAAGAATTGACAAAAAAATAGCAAATTTAATTTTATTTGCAATTGTCATAATGGGTTTATTAAGATTTAATAAACCAGATATTTTTGCCTGGGACGAAGGATTATTTGCTCTCAGAGCAAAAGGAATTTTACAATTCAATAATTGGTGGGATCAAACAAAATTCAGCCCTGGTGGATTATATTCATCAACATATCCACCTTTAAATTCCTGGATGATTGCTATTAGTATTAAATTCTTTGGTGAAAATGAATTTTCTGTCAGACTATTCACTTCATTATGTGCGATCTTATTTCTTTTTATTTTTTATAGATTGTCCTTAAGATTTTTATCACCAAAATATGCTATAATTTCCTGTATTCTATTATCAACAACAATTCTATGGAATACTTATATTAGGCAAGGAATGGCTGATATTCCACTTTTGACTTTTATAATTCTTTCATTGTTCTCAATTATTAAAA
>CAIWET010000137.1 GCA_903911805.1 uncultured Ignavibacteria bacterium
TCTTAAAGCCCCTCCCTTCAAGGGGAGGGGTTTGGGGTGGGGCGTGACACGGTCGTAAATAATTAACGCGATTCTTCGCTATGCTTGAGAATGACGGCATTGAAATAAGAAAGACAGGTCACAGACCTGTCTCTACAAATAAATATTTCCTACTCTTAAAGCCCCTCCCTTCAAGGGGAGGGGTTTGGGGTGGGGCGTGACACGGTCGTTTTTCAAAACTTAGATGCCGCATCAAGTGCGGCATGACAATCGAAAAAATTAATACTTTTCTTCACTTCGCTTGAGAATAACAACATAAACAATAAAATACCCGAATAAAATCAAATTTATAAAATCAACATAAAATTACAGAAATAAACAAAGAACACAATATACAATTGTATTTATTTTTTCCTATTCTTTTTAATAAGAAAAATTTAAAAATTTATCTTGCTTAACTCAAATAAATTCATTAATTTTAATAAATGATTATATAGGAATTTAGAACTATATTAAAGAGGGTAAATTATGTCAAAAGTTGTTGTCTTAGGAGCAGGAGTATCAGGTCATACTGCAGCTGCTTTTATCAAGAAAAAAATCGGTCATAAGCACGAAGTAGTGGTGGTAACTCCTAACAGTTATTACCAGTGGGTTCCTTCTAATATTTGGGTTGGTGTAGGAAAAATGACTCCAGATCAGGTTCGTTTTAAATTACAACCAAAATATGACAAATGGGGAATAGTTTATAAGCAAGCAAAAGCTGTTTCTATTCATCCGCAAGGGAACGATACTATCAAAAAACCATTTGTGACAATTGAATACACTGAAGAATCCAAAAGAGGTCAAATCGAAACTGTTGACTATGATTTTTTAGTAAATGCAACCGGTCCAAAACTAAATTTTCAAGGAACTGAAGGATTGGGTCCAGATGGGCATACTCTTTCGGTTTGTACTACCGATCACGCTTCTCACGCCTGGATTGCAATTCAGGAAGCATTCAAAAGAATGGAAAAAGGAGAAAAAATCAGGTTCCTTATTGGGGTAGGGCACCCAATTGCTACTTGCCAAGGAGCTGCATTTGAATATGCTCTCAATCTTTCTTTTGAGATTCGACAAAGAGGATTAGAAGATAAGGCAGAAATAACCTGGATTACTAATGAATATGAAGTTGGTGATTTCGGAATGGGAGGAGCTTTCATCAAAAAAGGTGGATATATAACTTCTACAAAAGTTTTTGCTGAATCAATGTTAATTGAATATGGCATTAAATGGATAAAAAGAGCAGGCGTTAGAAAAGTAGAAAAAGGAAGAGTTTATTATGAAAATCTTGATGGCGAAGAACATCAAATTGACTTTGATTATGCTATGTTGATCCCACAATTTACAGGAGTTGGACTAAAAGTATATGATAATAAATCAGAAGATATCACTCCTGAAATTATCGCTCCAAATGGCTTTATGAAAGTAGATGCTGATTATTCCGGAAAAGCTTATGATACCTGGACTGTAGAAGATTGGCCAAGTTTATATCAAAATCAGAAATATGATAATATCTTTGCTCCTGGAATTGCATTTGCCCCACCACATCCAATTTCAAAACCAATGACTAATAAAAATGGTTTGGCTATCTTCCCATCACCTCCACGTACTGGGATGCCAGCTGGTGTTGCTGGCAAAATTGTAGCCCTAAATATTGCAGACGCAATAAACAAAGGAACAACTGACTATAAACATCGTGCTTCAATGGGAAAAATGGGAGCAGCTTGCATTATTTCAGCAGGATATTCAATGACAAAAGGTCTAGGAGCAAGTATGACAGTATATCCAATAGTTCCTGATTGGAAAAAATATCCAGATTATGGTAGAGATTTGAAATTTACTTTGGGAGATCCTGGAATTTCAGGACATTGGCTCAAACTATTCTTACATTATATGTTCATCCACAAAGCAAAAGGTTATCCTTTTTGGTGGCTATTACCAGAATAATCAATTTTAATATAAGGAAAATAATATGGAAAAATATACAGCAAAAGGCTATTATGAAGAGGCGTATCCTCCAATGCCAACAAAAGCAACAAGATTTTGGAGAAAAAACTTTGTTTGGCAATTTATTAAATTTGTAATATTGAATTTCAAAGTAATGAGAATAGTTGTTAGAGGTCATTCTTAAATTATTCTTATTCTGAAAAATATAGGATGTTTTACACTGATAAAATAAATTATCGTGCTTAGCTAATATTATAGTGTCATGCCGCACTTGGTGCGGCATCACCGTTTGAAAAAACGTATTAAACTTACCCCACCCTAAATCCCTCCCCATAAAGGGAGGGACTTTAAGATAAAGAATAGTAGCTCAATCATCCCTGATTGAGTGAATGCGAAGCATTCAAAATAATGCCGTCAATCTCAAGCAAAGTGAAGAATCTGGCTCAGCAAAATTTGTGTTGTCATGCCTACGAAAGAAGGAATCTACGTTGAAATTTTTGGAATTATTAAAGTGACCACCCAGTCAAAACGTGCATGAATACACGTTTTGCCACCACTCCTTATAAAAGGAGGGGAAAATCGATAGTGGAATTAATATTTGTAGAGACAGGTCTTAGACCTGTCTTCTTTTTTTTGCCGTCATTCTGAGCAAAGCGAAGAATCGGGTTAATTAATTTGTATGTCAGGCCGCACATGATGCGGCATCTACCCTAGGTGTCTGTACGAGCCGTTATCTTAAGTAGATGCGAAAGCATCGTATCGAAGCCAATTCCAAAGATGGAGCCCACCTCAAAGGTGGACCCCATCATTCCTTTACATCTTTACAAATTTCTCAAATTTACCACCAATTTTGATGAAATAAACTCCTGATTGGAGATTGGAAATATCAATCTTCAAGCCCCTCCCTTCAAGGGGAGGGGTTTGGGGTGGGGTAAATTCAATGCCGAGGGCGTTATATATTTTAACGCGATTCTTCGCTAAGCATGAGAATGACGAAATTGAAATAAAAAAGACAAGTCTTAGACCTGTCTCTACAAATAAATATTTCCTACTCTTTAAGCCCCTTCCTTCAAGGGGAGGGGCGTGACGCGGTCGTTTTTCAAAACTTAAATGCCGCATCAAGTGTGGCTTTACATTCGAAAAAATCAAAATAGATTAATCAAAATAGTTCTTTATCATAATATTTCAAATTTGATCTGAATATTACCCTAATTTAAAGTATTGATGAAATAA
>CAIWET010000138.1 GCA_903911805.1 uncultured Ignavibacteria bacterium
ATTCTACCAAACAACTCTCAAAGTAAAATCAAAGATTCATTAACTTTCGATGTTTGGTTAAAATGTACTAAGCAACCTGGTATGAAGCAATTCATTGGTGGGCTTTGGGGACCAGCTGAGGACAAGAATGATTCTTGGGTAATTTATATTGACAACAATGACCAATTAACTTTTGAGATAGATGGTGGAAGAGGACTCAAAGATGTTGACAACACAATTCTTAAAGTTAATTTTTCTAAATATTACGATGTTTGGACTCATTTAGCTGCAGTTTTTGATGGTCCAAAACAACAAATTTACATTTATCTGAATGGCTTAGTGGTTGATTCTGCTAGAAACGCATTATATCCTGTTTCTAATTTACACAAGATTTCAAATTCAAATTTGGGAATTCAATTAGGGGCTTGCAACGGATTGAGTGATTATTCTTCCAATCGTACTTTTAAAGGACAAATGGATGAATTCAGGTTATGGACACGCATTTTAACTCCATTGCAAATCAATTGTTATAAAGACTTATCTTTAGAAGGCAATGAAGCTGGATTATTAATTTATTATAGATTCAATCAAACTCCTGTAAATTATGATATTTGCGATGCAACTGCAAATAGGAATAATGGTGTGGCACGTTCAGGAGCAGCTTGTTTGCCTTGCAATGATAGAGTAATCAAACAATCGTTCATTATGAGTCCTGCTTATCCAGGATATAATCAGATTTATATTAGAGATACTTTAAAATGTACAGATACAAAATCCTGGGATATATATTTTACTGATTCTTCTGCTTGTGGTCAGTATATTTATTATTCAATTTGGGATAATCCAATTAGAAATCAGAAAAATAAAGTTTTTACTTTCAATCCAACTTATTTAAATCTTCAACCTTTAATTCCTACAAAATTAACTATTACTTTTAAAGATAGTTTTATTGGTAATGATACTTCCAGATTATATATTGGTCCTGGCAATCGTTGTGGTGGTTATAATATGAGTGGCACTTGGCTTTATGTTCTTTTAACTAGAATTACTGAATTAAATATTTCAAAAAAGAATATTAATTGGGACACCGTCAATGTAAAATGCCAGAACATCCCTTATATTGATTCAGTATTTAAAATATGCAATCAAACTAATACCTTTTCAACTCCAAGAGCAGTTACAATCAACTCCATTACAACCAAAAAACCAAATGAATTCGCTATTCTTAATGCAGGATTCCCTAAAGTTTTGCAACCAGGTGAATGCCTTGATGTCATAGTAAGATTCTTCCCTAGCGATACAACTTATTCTCATATCGATACTATTCGTGTTGTTTCAGATGATAATTGTATTGGTGGCTCTGGGATTATACCACTTAGAGCAGTTTCTAGAGAAGTTCTTATGATTACTGGTAGAGGTGGCACTAATAGAATAGATTCAGTGGATTTTAAAAGTGTTTGCCTTAATATGGCTTCAGATGCATTAGAATATTATTGGTTTACTCCATCGAGCAAAGATATTATTGTTGATTCTATTCACGTTCCTAAGCATTTTATTTCTAAAAAAATGGTTTTCCCTTTTATTCTAAAGCCAAAAACAGCTTATCAACCTAATTATTTCAGATTTTTACCAACAGCGCAAGGTACTTTCAAAGATTCTATAATATTCTATGTAAGAGCCAATGGCTGCACTATGCAGAAAAAAGTATATGTTTCTGGTAGAGGATTTTATGCGAACTTAAAGTTTGATGTTGATTCTGTTGATTTCGGAACAGTTGTAGTTGGTAATGAAAAAACTGTTAACGTAAAAGTTACGAATTTAAGTACGGATACCTTAAGTGTTTCTTTGTATTTGAAAAAAGGCCTTGTTTACTCACTAACAGGTGCAAGAAGAATAACTTTGAGACAAAACGAGTCAGGTACATTCCCAATCCTGTTTAAACCTTATGAAGACTTAACATATTTGGACGAAGTCTGCCTTTTCGAAACCAAGTGTTTCACTGCTTCTTGCATTCCAATCAGAGGAAAAGGTATATATACAAGATTCAGCTATGACCCTCCTTTGATGAAAACTGAAAATGTTATTGCTTGCGGTTCAGAATTGGATACATTAACTATTAAAAATATTACTTCTGGTGCACTAACAATTAAAGATTTAGCTTTAACACCAATTGGCAAATATACATTATTCAGTCCACCGGCATTTCCAGCTACAATTGATTTGAATGCTAATGCCACTACCTCATTTATTTTTAGATATACCCCAAATGATGTTACACAGGATAGAACTGATAAGGCATTTTTATCTTATAAAACTCTTGATAACATTGAATGGAAAGTAGAGTTATTAGGAACATCATTATTGCCAAAAATTTATGTTGATGATTTAAAAATTTACGGAACATTGGAAGTTGGCGATAAAAAATTGGACACGATTACAGTTGAGAATTCATCACCATATAATATGGTTTTGGACAGTATAAGATCAACACCTGGTTTCAATATTCTTTATCCAACTAAAACAGACAACATTTCTCTCGTTCCAAGAGATACAATTAATGTGATTGTTGAATTTGCGCCTACGGCTGTTGCTTCATATAATGGTAAAATCCAGGTTTATTCCAGCAATCCTTGTACTATTTCAAGTTATGGTGATTTGGAAGGCAAAGGAGTTATCATCAAATTAGAAGTTCCAAATAAATTAGTCAGCTATGGATTTGTCAAACCTTGTGAGTGCAAAGAACGTCAAGTGATTTTAATCAACCAATCTAACGTTTTTGATATGCAAATTGACTCTCTTTGGTTTGATGCAAAAGGAATAGTCAATGGAACACCTCAATTTTACAGCTGGAAGTCCTTCTATTCGCCGAAAGGAGCTTTACCGTACAAAATTCCACCTAAATCTTTTGATACTGTATACGTGGATTATTGCCCAAAAAACATATCTCGACCAAATTTAGTTGACAATAATGCAAGAATGAATATCAAGGCTTCAGGTTCTGGTTGGTCAGATAGCTTCGAAACATTTATGGTTGGCAAAATGATGCTAATGTCTATGTCTAGCCCAGATAGTATTTTATTCCCTCCAACAAGGGTTGATACTTTCTCAGTTCCAAGATTTGCATATCATTTTACTCCAAATATGTCGTTTAGCCCTGAGCGAGTTCCAATTAAAATTGATTCTATTACATTTTTACCAAATGATAGAGTATTTTTTGCTACTGATAGTGCAAATAGACCATTCCCTATTTATGTTGACTCATTAAATAAACTTATCATTAAAACTGATTTCAAACCAAGAGCAGTTAGAAATTATTCTGCAAGAATGGTAATACATATTTCTGAACCCTGTATTTATCAAGACACAACAATTTATGTTCAGGGCAGTTCATTTGCTCCTGCATTTGGATTAAGTTTGTCATTCGATACTAGATCAAATAGGAAAGATACTTTTAAATTTAATACTTGCGATACTATTATAATTCCTGTTTATTCATCAAGAGAAATTCCGGCTACGTGGTTTGACATTCAAATGAGATTAGGATATGACACGACAAAATTAGCATTTATTAAAGCTATTTCTGATTATACTGCAAATCCTTGTCCTCCATATAAATCATCAATTAGCTGGCAATCTTCTCCTAATATTGGAACAGATGTTACTCTAACAGGTGTATGCAATCAAGATAGCACAAAACCATTATTTTATTCATATTTCTTATCAAAACTTCAAAAAAGAGACTTGATAAATATTTCAGCTGATAGTGTATTTTTTGATACTCCTGATGTAATTCTTTATCATCTTATTTCAGAAAATGGTTATTCAAGAATTAAGCTATTACAGCCTGAAATGATTGTTTTGAATAATATAAATTACGATTCTGTTAAAGTTTTGGATTGCAAATATGACACAATCAGAATTAAAAATATTGGAGATTTGCCAATAAAATTAAATCAATTGCAAAATCTTCATAATGATTATATAATTGATTCTTATGTTCCAACTTTAGGAAGCGATATCGCTATTGGCGATACTGCCACAATAATAGTAAAATTCTGTCCAAGAAAACCTGAGGATATCAACCAAAATGGGTTTATTTTCAGTGAATTTCCTTGTTCACTAGTTGATTCATCTAATATTAAAGGTATTGGATATGCGCCAAAATTCCCAATAACATTTGATTTATCCAGTAATTTTACAATTCCCGATTCAATTTCAGCAAAAATTGGAGATACTATTACTTTCCCAATTAAACTTGATAAAGACATTGCTTTAATGTTAAATGGTAAATATAGATTTGTAGAGCAATTAAAATTCAAATTAGGACTATCATACAATCCTTTTGCTCTTAAATATTTAGATAGCAAAGTACTGTTGCAAGGTAAAAGCAACTTTATTAAAGCAAATGGAAACCTTAAATGGGAATTTAGTGGTATTGATTCTCTTAAAGCTGGGGATTTGGTTTCGCTTAAATTCCTTGTAGTTGTTCCTGATATTGAACAATCAATGATAAATATTAGTTCACAAGATTTTGATGCAGATTCAATTTTGTTTATAGATATTATTCCACAAAATAATGGTGGATTATTGATAACTAATCCAAGTTGCAATCTAACAACTCTCAAAATTGATGCTGCTCAATATTTTATTTCTCAAAATTATCCAAATCCAACTGATGGCTCTACTACTATTGATTTTTATTTACCAGAGAAATCAACTGTTTCTCTTATATTATTCGATACTGAAGGAAAGAAAGTTAAGGACCTTGTACCATTAAAAGAAATGGAAAAAGGATATTATATTATTAACTTTGATACAAAAGATTTGGTCAGTGGCAATTATTTTTATATTATTGAATCTGGAAAATATAAAAATGTTAAACAAATGAATATATTAAAATAATGTTTTCTAAGGAAAACGATAGAAAAATAAAGATAACACTAATAAAATCAATTATTTGGATTATTACTTCTTTTGTCTGCGTTTATCTCATAATCGATATAAACGCGGATGAAAGAGGATTTACTCAAAAACAGGATGTTCAATTCTCACATAAAATTCATTCTGGCAAGTTCCAAATGAAATGTTTATTTTGCCATTATTCAGCAGCGAATTCAACTCATTCTAATATACCCACAACTTATGATTGTATTGTCTGCCATATCGCTTTAAAAAATGAAAAGCCATCATTAAAACCTGTTATTGATTCATATTACAACAAAACAGCTTTAGCTTGGAAACGAATAAATCAACTGCCAGACCACACTCATTTTGACCATTCAAAACATTTAAAAGCAGAAATTGATTGCTCTTCTTGTCACGGGAAAGTCGAAGAAATGGATTCGATTTATGTGGTTAATAATTTTACTATGAAATGGTGTGTTGATTGCCATAATAATCCTGAGAAATTAATAGTTAACGCAAGAGATATTTCTGGAATTTTAACAGAAAATAGAGGAATAGACAGTTCAAAAATAAAATATTCAACTATACCTTTCTTTGGTGGATATTCATTTGAAAACAAAAAACAAAATAGTTTAGCAAATACGAATTGTACAATATGTCATCATTAATTAACAGAAGGAAATTTGTTTATGGTTTGAGTGGTTCAATCGCTCTTACTATGCTTGCTTGTAGAAGGCAAAAAAATGATTTTCAAGTTGCTCCAATCCCAAAGGAATTTCAGAAATATGACAAAAGTATTAATTTTTACACTAATTATTTTATTAAAGGTATCCCAATTGGATTAGATGTTTCCACAAGAAATGGTTTCCCAACAAAAATTAATATTTATGATAATCACTCAATAAACCCAAGATATATTAATAAATTTTTACAAACAGAAATATATCATTTATATCATAAAGAACGATTCTTTAAACCAAGAATTAATAAAATAGAATATAATTTAAATAGTGCTCAAGATTTAATTTTCAAGAAGATGAATGAATATTTGAGTCAAGGTAATAGGTGTATTACAATCTTAACAGACAATCAAAATTCTTTATTCTATAAATTCATTAATAAGTATTTCAAAACATTTATTAAATTTACAAATGATATTTCTCTAGATGAAAGAAAAGATAAATCTAATTTTATTTTAGATTTTAGGTCAGTTACAGCTTATTTTGATTCCGAAAATTACTTTAATTTTTCTATTTATCCGAATATATGTGAAAACAACTTCCCATTGACTCATTTTCTTGAACAATGGAATGAGTTACTTTATAATGGAAATCTATATACTCAGCAGCCAATTATCAATAAAATTAATACTAATTCAATATCTGAAATTGAATTTATCTTTAATTTCCTAAAATCTAGAGATTCAAAAATATTAAATGAACACATTGATTTTTTCTCATTTTATAAATTTCTAATAAATGATTTTCTTAAAAATCATTCCCAAAATATTAACTTTTTTGAAGTTATAAAAGCTGGTTTTATATTAATTAATGATTCTGAAAATTTCATTCCTAATCAGGATATTGATAATTTATTTATTAACCATATAACAAATCCATATATTGAAGATATAGAATTTATAAATGAAATACAAAAGACTTCTGAACCAAGATTTTTTGATGAAATCTTCTCTCTACGAAGTAAATTGAAATTACAAAATAATATTAATAATCCTTATCAATATTTAGAAAATAAATGGGGAATGATTATTGATATAAATACTTGTAATGGATGCGGAGAATGCCTTATTTCTTGTCAAATAGAGAACAACATACCTTTTGTTGGTAAAGATGAAATTACAAAGGATAGAGACTTAAACTGGATAAAAATTGAAAAGGTAAAATATCAAGATAAATTCATTTATTTCCCATTAATGTGCCAACATTGCGACAATGCTCCTTGCGAATCAGTTTGTCCTGTTAATGCTTCAACTCATTCTCCTGAAGGATTAAACGAAGCGATTTATAATAGATGTATAGGAACTCGATATTGTATGGCTAATTGCCCATATAAAGTCAGAAAATTCAACTTTTATCAATATTCGGATAAATTTAATAATACTTTTACTAATGCTTTCAATCCAAATGTTTCTATTAGAGAAAGAGGTATTGCTGAGAAATGTACAATGTGTGTTCAACGAATTAACGAATTTAAAAGTACAAATGATTCTAAAATTATAGATTCAAAGTCCATTAAAACTGCTTGTCAAGAAGTATGTCCACAAAAATCAATTAAATTTATTAATTTCAATAATCTTTCCCAAGCAGATAAATCACTTATCAACTCAGATTCAGCTTTTTCATTATTAGCAGAATTTAACACTCAACCATCTATCATCTATATTTTTTATAAATAGATATTTTCTACAATTACATAATTCACTTAAATTTTCATATAAAATTTTGATATATCAATTAAGATTTTCTATTTATTTGTTATCATTATGTAAAATGAACTAAATATTATATTTACTAATTTTGAATTTTGGACAAAAAAAAGAGGCTCTCGTAATGAGAGCCTCTTTAGTTTTTTTAACGAAGAGAATTATTATTTTACAACAACAAATCTCTTAGCAACTGCTTTATCACCTGATCTAACAACTACTGTATAAGTACCTGAAACGATATCGCCAAGTTCTAATGATACAGAGTTAACACCAGCGTTGAATGAAGCATTGTTAAATGGTACTGATATTGTTCTACCAGCTAAGTCAACTACTTCGATAGTTACATTCTGTTTGTCTGTTAATGTAAATGTTATTTTAGCATTTTCAGTTACAGGGTTAGGAGTAATATCGGAAATTGTTAATTCACCTAATGAAACATTGTCATTGTTGATTGTTACTTCAACTGTTCCGTGTTCGTATTGTTCGCCGTCAACTGAGAAGCTGATAAGTTTATATAAATAAGTCTTACCATTTTCAGCTGTTTCATCAACGAAGTTATAAACTTTGCCTTTAGTTGAGTTGTGTAAACCTACTAAAGATGCATCGTTTGAATAAGATCCAACGTTCATGTAAACTGGAATTTCTGAGTCAACGTCAAGTCTGTAAAGTTCAAAACCTTCATTCAAGTATTCAGATACTGTATTCCAGTTAGTGTAAACTTTGCCATTATAACTCTTAGCATTGTAACCTTCTACTATAGTTGACAAGCCAGCTTCGATTGCTTTACAGCTACCTGTTGATCTAGAGTTTGGATTCAATGATGCAGTGCTATAATTGAATTTAGATACAGCATTTGTATTTGAAGCTGTTCCACCATATGCAGCAATTACTCTTGCATAATATTGTGTATTACAAGTTAAACCAGTAACTGTTACTGTTGAACCTGAGTTATAATACATTGCTTTACCGTTTGTTGTTCCAGCGGTAGGAGCTGATGTAAATACACTGTTTGTTGTAAATGTTGTACCTGTTGGTAAAACTAAAGCACTTAGTAAAGGAGCTGCACCTTGTCTCATTAATAATAATGAATATGATGTTGGTGAGTTTGCACCTTTAAACCAATTTACTACCATAGATGTTGAAGTTGTAGTTCCGTAACTAATAATTCTATCTTGGTTAGCTGGAGTTTTTGGATACAATTTGAATGTGTTAGATGTTGATTGTAACCATCCTAATGTTCCACTTGTTCTTGTTACTGTATAATATTCTGCTGGATTACCGTGTGTACTTGATAAGTTCACTGCTAATACTAAATCCGGATCAAGTGATGCTGTGATTGAGTATGGTGAGCCAGGAGTTGTTGTCATTGTTGTATTAACATCTGATTTAACAAATGTAAATCCAACTGTGCCATAATCTGCTGTAATTAAGTTATTTGTTCTATCTGTTGGGATAATATCAACATTTACTGTTCCTGATAAAACTGCAGCTTGATCATAATCATCTACCTGAGCTTCATTAAGTGTTGTAATCACAAAATGTTTAACCTGTTGTGGGTTATTTGTGTTTGAAGTTGTATTATAAATAGGTAATAAACCACTGCAATCTTTGAATTCATAAGCTCTGAACCAAATGTCGCCTGATGGATTACTATTTATAGTAAACGATGTTGATGTTCCTACTGCTACTACTGTTCCTGAACCAATTGGATCACCTTCTGTATAAGGTATTTCATTTGTTGGTGCTGTCCAAGTATTATCAGAATATCTTACTAAGATATAACCGTCGCCATTACCACGAACCAATGTTCCAGAAATAGTACCGCTTGCATCTGATGTGTAATCGATATCTGTTACCTGTACTGTTGGAGCAATATTTAATGCTGTTCCAGCTGCAGCTACGTTAATAGTTGTAGCGTTTGTTGATGCGTTTGTAATGTCACCTGATTTATCGCCGCAAGTGCCTACTGGTGAGAATCTTGCATAAATAGTTGTACTTGCTAATGAATAACCTGTTGTTGCTGAGAATGTAGCAATTGCAGGAGATACACTTGGTAACCAAGTTGAACCATCTAATGAAACTTCAAAGTCTGCAGGTGCATTGATTGTTAATATATTAAAGTCTAATTGTGATGCTTCTACTGTATAAGTTTGAGATCCTGAATTACTGTTAATTTGAACATTACCAAAGTTAGCTAATGTACCTGTTGTTGTAATTGTTGGGTCTAAAGTTGTTCCAGTAGTTGATGACCAATCGCTTGCTCCACAAGTTGCGTAGTTTGCTCTTACGTTAATTGTATAAGTTGTTCCTCTTGTTAATGATGAGAATGATTGTGATGAAGATTCTCCACCAGCAATATTTCCAGAAGTTACAGGAGTAATACCATCAAACAATTCGTAATCGAAGTCAGTTGGTGTTTCATCAGCTGTTCCATCATTCCAAGTAAATGACAATGTTGAGCTTGTTGCAGCAGACCATGTTAATAATGCTGGAGCAACTGGTGTATTATGTACAGTTACTGTAGCAGCTGTTGTAGTAGCTGTACATGGACCTGAACTAAATACTGCACGATATTGCATTTGGTCACTTGGATATGTTGGTTGCATATTAGTTAAGTTAAGTGTTGTATTTGTAGCAAGAGGAATGCTAACCCAAGTTCCACCAGAGTTTGTTGATGATTCCCATTGTACTGTTACAGGATAACCGCCGTTAATTGAATTAGCTGCTGTTAATGATGTTCCAGAATTTTGGCAAACGTCACCTGATG
>CAIWET010000139.1 GCA_903911805.1 uncultured Ignavibacteria bacterium
ATAATTTCGTAATTTTGTATTTTTTTAGGATATAATGAGTGAAGAAGTAAAAAGAATGTTTTCCGAAATTGCTGGGAAATATGATTTAATGAATAATTTAATGTCTTTCGGTATTCATCATTTATGGAGAAAAAAAGCTGTAAAATTATCAGGGGCAAAATCTAGTGATAAAGTTCTAGATTGTGCATGTGGTACAGGTGATTTATCTATAGAATTTAAAAATAAAGTTGGCAATACTGGACAAGTAATTGGTACTGATTTTAGTGAAAATATGGTTTTATTAGCTAAAGATAAAGTCAAGAACAAAAACATTGATATAAATTTCGAAATTGCTGATGCAATGAATTTGCAGTTTAAAGATAATCAATTTGATTATTCTTCAATTTCTTTTGGTATAAGAAATGTTGATGATCCTGTCAGGTGTTTACAAGAAATGTCAAGAGTTGTTAAGCCTGGTGGAAAAGTAGTTGTTATTGAATTTGGTCAACCACAAGGTTTCTTTAAACTAATTTTTAGTTTATATAGTTTTACTTTTATGCCGGTGATGGGAAAATTATTTGCAAATAACCAATCTGCTTATGAGTATCTGCCTGCAACATCAGCTAAATTTCCTTGTAGAGAAGAATTTCTTCAATTAATGTCTAAAGCTGCAACATTCAAAAGTTCTAATTATTATTCTTTATCACAAGGTATCGCATTTATTTATATTGGAGTTGTTAAATAATGCCCCAATTAAAAAATTGGATATTAGCAACTAGACCAAAAACTTTACCTGCCGGAATTATGCCAGTTGTTATTGCAACATCTATCGCTTATTCTGATGGTTTTTTTAATTTATCTGTTTCGTTAGTAGCACTTATTTGTTCAGTTTTGATTCAAATATTAGCAAACTTTATTAATGAAATATATGATTTTAAAAAAGGAGCAGATACATCTGAAAGACTTGGACCAAAAAGAATGGTTGCTTCAGGTTTAATCTCACCAAAACAAATGATAATTGTTTCTTCTATAATAGCCATCATTACTTTTATTTTAGGTTTATATCTTGTTTGGCAGGGTGGTTTAGTTATTCTTTGTATAGGCATATTTTCTTTAGTTTTTGCATATCTATATACAGGTGGACCTTATCCATTAGCATATTTAGGAATTTCTGATATATTTGTTTTTATATTTTTTGGTGTAATTGCTGTAACTGGTACATATTATTTATTAACTAATAATTTTAGCATAATTGCTTTATTAGCTGGATGTTCCAACGGTTTGTTGGCAATGAATCTATTGAATGTAAATAATATTAGAGATATTAATACTGATATAAAAGTTAACAAAAAAACTCTCGCAGTTAGATTAGGAAGGAATAATGCTATTACACTTTATATAATATTAACATTCATAGCTTTTTCAACTAATTTGATAATTTATTATTATGTTACTAAAATTGTTTTATTGATACCACTAGCAGCTCTTCCCTATTCTATAATAATAATTTTAGACCTAAAGAAATCTTATGGTTTTGATTTAAATAGAGTTTTAGCTAATACGGGAAAACTTTTATTACTGAATGGAATTTTGATTTCAATTGCATTTCTGTTAACTAAATTGTAGAATTTTATGAAAAATCAATCATTATTTATAATCTTCGCAATTACTTTAACTTCAGCACTTGGATTAGCTTCTGTAACCCCAGCTCTCCCTAAAATAGCATCTTCACTTTCGGTAAGCGAAAATCAAATCGGTTTAATTTTTACTTTTTTTGCAGCACCTTCATTAATTTTAACACCATTATTAGGATTTCTTGCAGATATAATAGGAAGAAAAAAAGTTTTAATTCCTTCATTATTTCTATTTAGTTTTGCAGGTTTTGGATGTTTTTTTGCACCTGACTTTAATACTTTATTAATTCTCAGATTTATTGAAGGTATCGGCGCATCTGCTTTAGGTGCGATTAATGTTACTCTTATTGGTGACTTGTTTAAGGATAATCAAAGAACCAAAATAATGGGATTAAATAATAGTGTATTAGGAATTTGCACAGCACTTTTTCCAATTTTAGGTGGTTTACTGTCAAAAATTAGTTGGAATTATATCTTTCTTTTGCCATTATTAGCCTTGCCTGTAGGCATTTTATCAATTTTCTATTTGGATAATAATTTCGAAAAAATAGAAATTTCGATTAAAACTTATTTCTTGAATATTTTTAAACAATTGATCGACATTAAAGTCCTTGGTTTATTAGGAATTAGCAGCGTTGGTTTCATAGTTCTTTTTGGTGCTTATTTGACCTATACCCCATTTATATTAGTTAAGAAATTTGGATTGGAATCATTTCAAATTGGGTTAATAATTTCGAGTATGTCAATTTTTATGGCTTTATTCTCATCATTACTTGGAAGAATTTCGAAGAAATATAATTATAAACAGATATTGTTTGTTTCAATTATTTTCTATGCTATTGCACTAAGTATAATTCCACAAATTGAAAATGTATTTCTGATGCTAATTCCAACTATGCTTTTTGGTTTTGCACACGGTTTAACTATTCCAACAATTCAATCAAATTTAGCTGAAAAATTTGCTTTTAATCAAAGAGCAACATTTATGTCAATTAATAGAATGGTTGCACAAATTGGTCAAGCTGTTGGTCCATTTATTATGGGATTTGTCCTATTTAATTCAAACATTAATTACGTATTTTATTTTGCAAGTGCTATAGTAATTTTAACTGTAGTGCTTTATTATTTATTTTTTTTTAAGAGGAGTCTATGATTAAATTTAAATATTTAATTTTAGTTTTATTACTATCGTGTTTATCATTAAATGCTTCATCTATTTCAGGCATAGTTAAAAACAAAGATAATAATGAAATGATTAAATCTGTTTCAGTATTATTAAAAAATACAAACTCTAAAACTATTACTGATAAAAATGGCCAATTTCAATTTAATAATTTAAAATCTGGTTCATATACAATAGAAGTTGTTTCATCTTTATTTCAAAAGTACTCAAAAGAAGTATCACTTAATGAAAATCAAGATTTAAATGTAGAAATACTTGTTGATATTGCAAGTTTTCAATTCCACGAGGTTACTGTTTTTGGAGCAACAAAGAAAACAGAAAAAATTACTGAATCGCCATCAGCTATTAATGCGCTCATTCCAGCTGATATTACAAAGTCTTCGAGAAATGGACAAATAGCATCAGCACTTATTGGCACTACTGGTGTTGATATACTACAAAATGGAACTTCTGATTTCATTGTTAATACTAGAGGTTTCAATAATGGTCTTAATAGAAGAATTTTAGTATTACAAGATGGTAGAGATGTTGCAATGCCTTTATTGGGTGCAGTAGAATGGAATTCATTTTCAATTCCATTAGAAGATTTTTCTAGTATTGAATTAGTTAGAGGTCCTTCAGCTTCTTTATATGGTGCAAACGCTTTTAATGGCGTTTTAAACCTCAAATCATATTCACCTAAAGAAGTAATTGGAACTAAAATTAGTCTTTTAGGAGGTGATTATGAGACCTATAGAGGCGATATCAGACACGCTGGTGCTTATGATGATTTTAGTTATAAAATCTCTTTTGGCTTATCTCATTCTTTAAATTATTCCAATAGAAGAGATTCAATTCAATTTTTGGAATATCCTGGATTAGCAATTGAAAAAAAAGTTCTTACTGACGCTGAAAGACAAACAAAATCAATTTATGGGAATTTAAGATTCGATTATGATTTAGACAAAGAATCCAAAATTATATCTGAATTTGGTTATTCAAAATCTGGCAATGAATCATATGTCTTTGGACTTGGAAGAACATTGGTTAAAGATGTTGAAAAACCTTATGCTAGATTAGCCTATAATTCGAAGAATTTTAATATTCAAGCAAATTATATGCAACGTAGTGTTAGCGATTCAATGTGGTTAATGGTTCCTGCATTTCCTTTATTAGATAATGATAAAGATTTTATGATTGATGCTCAATATAACTATGACATATTATCCAACTTAAATGTAATTGCTGGTATTTCTCATCAAATTCAGTTAATAAGAACTTCTGGAACTAGTATTCCAAACGATGTTGATGCTAATTTTACTGGTATATATGGTCAATTGCAATTTGATATGAATAAATATATTAAATTAGTTGGTTCAGCCAGAGCAGATATTTCAAATATACACGAATCTCAATTTTCTCCAAGATTAGCTTTAGTTCTGACACCATTTTCGAATAATCATCAATTCAGATTTACTGCCGGAAGAAGTTTCCAAAGACCAAATTATTCTGAATATTATAGAAATACACCTGATGCACCAGCTTTTTCTTCACCAGGAAAATTGGTTGATTTTGCATCTTTAGAAAAATCAATAGCAGACTCAATTTCTAAATTATCAGGTAAATCTTCACCAATTTTAAATTTGGGGATAAAGGCGGCTAATTCAAAAGCATTAGGAAATCCAAATTTAAAAGTTGAAAAAAATATTGGCTTTGAATTTGGATACAAGGGAATATTAAGTAATTCATTCTTTGTTACAACAGATGTTTATTATAATATAATGAATGATTTTATTACAAATTTCTTGCCTGGTGTAAATCCAAATTATGCACCTTGGACACCCAACTTACCTGATTCATTAAAAAGCTATGCTGATTTAGTAAAAAATATGGTTTATAGCAAATTAAGTCCAAGAGATAAACTCAGATTGACTTATGTAAATGGCATACCGACTTTTGTTGTTTCAAATACAAACGTTGGAGAAGTAAGGCAATATGGATTAGACTTAGGAATAAATTATTATTTAACTGATTATTTATTATTTGGTTTGAATTATTCTTATTATAACTATGAAGTAACAGAATCAAGTATTTCTCAACCGATTTATGCTAATACATCTCCATCAAAATTTAATTTCAAAGCAACTTATAATTATCAGAATATTTTTGATATTAATTTGTCGTATTCATATACTCAGGAATACAACTGGTTAGCAGGAACATATTTAGGAAAAGTTCCATCATATCAATTAGTAAATTTAAATGCAGGAGTTAATATTACGAATTCATTGAATCTCGGAATTAATATTTTCAATTTATTAAATGAACATCATTTTGAGGTTTTTGGAGGTACATACTTGCCAAGATATACAACTGTTAAGTTGTCTTACGAATTGTAATTGCAAGTGAATAATTATTAAAATGGGGTTTATCTTTTGAAATAAACCCCATTTTAATTTAACTTATAAATTCCTTTATCATTTGCAATTTATCTTCTCTAGCTTTAAATTTGAAGTAAATTCCATCATCTCTATCTTCTCGTTCAATAACATCGGTATTATTATACAATTTATTCATTAAGTGCATATTTTCATATTTTAATAAATACTCATAATAAGTGCAATTCTTATCATAAACTTCTTGTAATAATTCCAATAATGCTTGAATATTAATGTTTCTTGCTGCAGAAATAAAAATACTGTTTGGATAATCATCTAAAATTGATTGTAAGCCTTCTTTGTCTTCAAGCATATCAATTTTATTGAAAATATGAATTATTGGTTTTTCTGTAATTTCAAGATATTCAAGGGTTTCATTTACAATTTTAATTTGATCTTTGTAATACTTATGAGAAACATCAATCACATGCATAATAATATCAGATTCTCTAACTTCAGCCAATGTTGATCTAAATGAAGCAATTAAATGATGGGGTAATTTTCTTATAAATCCAACAGTATCAGAAATTAATGATTTCTGACCACTTGGCAACAAGAAGGCTCTTACTGTAGTGTCTAATGTTGCAAATAGCTTGTTTTCTACATAAACATCAGATTGAGAAATTGCGTTCATTAAAGTCGATTTTCCAACGTTTGTATAGCCAATCAAGGAAAATTTTGGAAAATCTTCACGTGTTTTTCTTTGAACCTCTTTTTGAGTACTAATTTCAATTAGTTTTTCTTTTAATTTAGAAATTCTAACTTTTAACATTCTTCTATCAGATTCAATCTGAGTTTCACCAGGACCTTTTGTTCCAATACCACCAAATTGCTTTGATAAGTGAGTCCACATTCTAGTTAAACGTGGTAACATATATTGAAATTGAGCTAATTCTACTTGAGTTATTGCTTCATTAGTTTTTGCGTGTTTTGCAAAAATATCAAGAATTAATCCACTTCTGTCCATTACTTTAATCTTAAGTTCTTTTTCAAGATTACGTACCTGTATAGGAGTCAAATCATCATCAAAAACAACAAGCTGTATATCTTCTTTTTCAACAACTAAACGAATTTCTTCAACTTTACCTTTACCAATTGCTGTTGCAGTTGATGGACGTTCCAATTCTTGGTAAAAATTCTCAATTACCTCAGCACCAGCAGTTTCAACCAAAGATTCCAATTCATTAAAATACTCAACAGCCATTTCGCGGTTTTGATTTTTTCTGCGTACAGAAACTAAAATCGCTCTTTCTTTTTTTGGTCTAACATCGTAAACTTCATTTTTGCCCAAACTATTTATCCCTTACTTCACCAATAATGAATGATTTGCAATTCAATTCATCAATAACCTGTGAAACATTATTTTTATCAACAACTAAAATCATTCCAATACCAAGATTAAATGCGTGACGCATTTCTTCATCAGAAACATTTCCAATTTTTTGAATTAATTTGAAAATTGGCAAAACATCCCACGAATCCCATTTGATGTCTAAAGCAAGATTTTCAGGTATAATTCTTTTTGTATTTCCAATTATACCACCACCAGTTATATGAGATACTCCATTTATTAATTCTTTTTGTAATAATGGATATACATTATGGAAAAATGAACTATGAACCTTTAATAATGCTTCGCCTAAAGTTTCTCCAAGTTCATCAAAGTATGTATCGTGCTTGTATTCATTAAACAAAACTGCTCTGGCTAAAGAATATCCATTTGTCTGAAGTCCAGTAGACTGTAAACCAATTAATACATCTCCTGATTTGACTTTTGAGCCATTCAAAATCATTTCTTTTTCTACAACACCTACAATAGTGCCACTCATATCATATTCGCCTATGGCATAAATTGAAGGCATTTCAGCAGTTTCACCACCAATAAGAGCAACTCCATTTTCTCTGCAAGCTTTAGCAAATCCTTCAATAACTTGAACTGCAACGTCAGGATTTAATTTTCCTGTAGCAAAATAATCTAAAAAGAATAAAGGTTTTGCTCCACAACACAAAATATCGTTAACACAATGATTGACTAAACATTGTCCAACTGTATTATGTTTGTCAGCAGCAAAAGCAACCTTTAATTTAGTTCCAACTCCATCAGTTGATGAAACTAAAATTGGATGATTGTATTCTTCAAATTTCGCATCATAAAATCCACCAAATAATCCAATATTTCCTAATACTTTGTCATTAAAAGTAGATTTTACTAAAGGCTTAATTCTATTAACAGTTTCTTCACCGGCTTCAATATCAACTCCGGCATTTTTGTATGTGTTTTCCATATTAAATTTCTATTAAATTAAAAATTGATTCCGATTATTATCTTACAGCTTCCCAATCTTTAGACATTGATTTGCCAAAGAAAATTACTGTAAGGGCATTAATTATCCAACTGCTCAATACTCTAAGATATCCATATTTTCTAAATCTTCGAGGAGATTCGTAAACTACTAAATCATCATAATACTTTATTTTAGTAATCTTAGCAATTCGATTATATAATTCAAAGTCTTCACCTGCTGCAATAAAAGGATTGTATCCGTGTACTTTAGTGAAAATATTCTTAGTCATTAATTGACATTCGCCACGTGCCATTCCAAAACCAGTCACATTTAATAATTTTACATATTTATTATGAAGACTATAAAAGATTTTATCTTTAATAGTAAGTTCAACTGGATTCATTGAAACTCTGCAAGCTAAGGCTTCAATATTTTTGAAAATATTTCCATCAGCCCAATTATTGATAAATGTAAAGAATTTATGAGGGTCTGCAGGAATTGTATCACCATTTATGAAAACAAGAATTTTTCCTTGAGCTAAATCTGCTCCTTTATTTCTTCCTTCAGAAATAGTTTGCCTTCTTGATTCTTTATGAATTACAACTTTATCAGTATATTTTTTAGCAATTTCAACTGTATTATCTGTTGAACCACCATCACTAACAATAATTTCCAAATTATATTGATTTATAAATTCAGGAGTAAAATAACTGATAACACTTTCCAATATTTTTTCTTCAAAATAAACAGGAATGATAACACTAATTTTAATTTCAGGATTTTGTGAGTAATTATTATTGGAAAAATCAGAAATTGACTCTTCCTCCAAAACATCCTCAGTATTATAATTTTCTTTATACATTAAACAAAAACAATAATTTACATTAGCAAAACAAGCAATTTATCAAAAAATATTTAATTATAAAATAAAT
>CAIWET010000140.1 GCA_903911805.1 uncultured Ignavibacteria bacterium
TTAATAAGTTATTATATTTTTATAAATAATTAGGAAAAAATATGAAAAAGATATTGTTATTTTTAATGATTTTTGCTCTTACTTTAGGTTGCACCAAAACTGACATTCTAAAAGAGTTGAAAAAAGATGGCATTGACCTTAAAAATGATGCAAAAAAAGTTTTATCAGAAAATTTAAAAGATGGATTTAAAACTGGTGGCGGTTTCTCCGTAGACGAAGCAGCAAAAGCAATTAAAGAAGCATTGGTAAATGGAACAACCAAAGGAACTAATTTCATTTCTAAAGTTGATGGTTTTTATAATAATCCAGAAATTAAAATTCCATTTCCAGAAGAAGCTAAAAAAATTGAATCTGCTTTAAGAAAAATTGGACTCGATAAACAAGTTGACGAAGCTGTTCTATCACTTAATCGTGCTGCCGAAGACGCATCTAAAGGTGCAAAGGATATATTTGTTAGCGCAATTACTTCAATGTCAATTGAAGATGCAATGAATATAGTAAAAGGTAAAGACAATTCTGCTACTGAATTTTTAAAAGCTAAAACAACTTTAGCTCTTACTCAAAAATATTCACCAGTAATCAAAAAATCACTCGATAAAGTAAATGCTACAAAATACTGGGGTGATATTATGCATACTTATAATCAAATTCCTTTTGTTGACAAGATCAACCCTGATTTGACTGCATACGTTACCGGCAAAGCTATGGATGCATTATTTTTGCAAATCCAAAGAGAAGAAGCATTAATCAGAAAAGACCCTATTGCACGTACATCAGATTTGCTTAAAAAAGTTTTTGGAGGCAAATAATACTTGGGAAAGAAAATTTTTGAATCGATTACTCAGGAATTAACCGGAGAATTTAATATAATTGCCAGAACTTCTTATGCATTAGAAGAAGTATTGGCAAAAGAAATCGAAGGAATTGGCGGACAAAGAATTGAAATTCTTAATCGCGCAGTTTCTTTTTATGGTACTAAAGAAACTTTATACAGAGCAAATCTCGAATTGAGAACTTGCCTAAGAGTTCTTGTACCAATCTATATGTTTGAAGTTTACAATGAAGTAGATTTATATCGCGAAACCAAAATGTTTGATTGGGATAAATATTTAGATCTCAAAACAACTTTTGCAATTAGTAGCGACGTTTACTCAAGATTCTTTAATCACGAGAACTATGTAGCACTCAAAGTAAAAGATGCAATAGTTGACCAATTAAGAGAAGTTTACGGAGGCAGAAGGCCTGATGTTGACCTAGAAGATCCAGATTTGAGATTGCACGTACATTTAAGTGATAATATGTGTACAATTTTACTGGATAGCTCTGGAGATTCTCTTCACAAACGTGGTTATAGAATTGGACAGGGAATTGCCCCTATTAATGAAGTTTTAGCAGCTGGAATGATTATGCTTTCTGGCTGGAATGCCGAATCTGACTTTGTGGACCCAATGTGTGGATCAGGAACAATATTGATGGAAGCAGCAACTATTGCTTATAATATTGCACCTGGAATAAAAATTGAAAAATTTGGATTTATGAAATGGAAAGATTATGAACCTGAATTATGGGAAAGATTAAAAGTTGAGGCAAAATCCAGAGAAAGAGATTTTCCATATAAAATTATGGGATTTGACGATTCTCCAAAAGCAATTTTGGTTGCTAAAAACAACATCAAATATGCTGATCTTGGCTGGAAAATATTAGTTAGAACCTTAAGATTAGAAAAAATGACTCGCGAAGACATTCCAGAAACAGGATTTGCACTGATTAATCCTCCTTATGGCGAAAGATTAGAAGCCGATACAGACGCTCTTTATAAGACTATTGGAGATTGCTTAAAGCAAAACTTTGATGGCTTCAGCGTTTGGATAATATCATCTAATAAGGATTCTTTACGAAATATTGGATTAAGAACTTCTAAAAAACTTACATTATTTAATGGTGCTTTAGAATGTAAATTTCATAATTTCGAAATTTATAAAGGCTCAAGGAAAACTAAATATAACAAAGTAGAAACCGAAGAAGCAGAATAACCTGCTAATTTCCAAATCCAATAATGGGTAACTAAAAACATCATTTGTAAAGACAGGTATGTGACCTGTCTTTTTTTATTCAATGCCGTCATCCTGAACGCAGTGAAGGATCGCGTTAATTCTCTATTTAGCTGTCATTCCTGCGAAAGCAGGAATGACTACTAAATTATTGATAATTGAAATGAACAACGTCAATTCATCCTATAACTCTAAGCCATCGGATGAATAATGAAAAAATATTATTGACTAGTTATTCTTTTTTCTTGGATATATTAAATATTATTTTTAAATTGTAGTTGTGAGCTTGTGTTAAATATTTTTTGTTTTTTTTTACAAAATACAAAATACAAAATACAAAATACAAAATACAAAATACAAAATACAAAATACAAAATACAAAATAGTCTTGTTTTTATAATGTTTTTAATAATTGAAAGGATTTTCTTTATATGGGTTCTATAAAATAAGGGTAATTGAAATTTTCTTGGCAGAGCTTTTCAGGATTACCCTTGTTGCAAGTTGTTTTAAGCTTACGTCATTATAGACGCTAAGCTTATGTATTTATTTAATATTTACTAAATCTTGTAGTTTAAAATGAAAAAGCTTTTTAATTTCTTTAACGTTTCCTTATTTGTTTGGATTATGATTATTTCAAGTGATAAAATATGGTCTCAACAATTTAATTGGAATGGAATTGTTCCAAATCCTTGTTCATTTAATGATACTACTTCTTGGCGAGGACCAAAAGATACTATTATTTGTATTAAAGATTCAAACTTGTGTTTTCATCCAAATAGTTGCTGTTTTACAGTTGTATATTATGATAGATGGGCTGGATCACAAAAGAATAAATTCGAGCTTTCAATAGCTGGAATTTTTTGGAGAGATTTATATCAATGTTGCATTACTGATCAATCTGCTTTATTAAAAGTAATTTCTGAAAAATTAATTAAGGTAATAGCATTAAAAGAACCTGGGTTTAAAAACAAGGTTCTCTCAACTTCAGATAGTACAACAATGATAGGCGATTTCACTAATGCAAGAAGAATAAATACTTATAGTTTTGCTACTTGTGAAACGGACGGAATATTATGCGATTCAAATAAAAGATGTTGTAAACTACCTTTGGAGATTTGTTTTAATGAACCAACAAATCCTAAAGTTGTTAGCGGAACTGCTAGTAATTGGCCAATATGGATGACATTAGAACCTGATTCAGCTTGTCCTGAAGGCTGCACCAAAAGTTGTTTTCAATTTGCTACTGGGAAGGATCCTAGAGATACTGTAAATCCGGTTCCTTATGTAAAAACTTGCGAAGGTATTCCTTGTATAGTTCACGATTGGTATGAAGCTGGTTCAGGTTGGGTTCCAGTTGATCCGTCTTGCCCTAATTGTAAAATCAATATATTTTATCATTATGGAAAAGGAATTAACTGTAATCCTAGTTATTGGGATTTATCTTTAGATAGCGTCGCAGTTGACCCAAGTTGCAAGAATTGTCCTTCAATTTCGGAAGAGTTTGTATTTCGATTTGCGATGAATTGGGTTTTGAAATATGGAGCACATACAAGTATTGGACAGAATGAGTGTGATACTTCGTATAGAGTTGTTTTTGCATCTTGTTGGAATTTTACGCAAGATACACTTTTGTTTATTCCATGCTCTGGTGATTCTCAATGCTGTGTAAAAAGATATGTTGTATGTAGAGATAATTCTTATAATTATACATATTCATTGTTGGAATCAATTTCAACATCTGTACCTTTGTGTAATCAAATAACCAGGCCATGTAAATTTATGTGTGACCAAAATCCAATGCCTAAAGTTCCAACTGATGAAAAAGAATCTCAGAATGCGAATACTATTAATAGGATTTATACAAAGCCTAATCCAGCGAATGATAATATCGAAATATGTTATTTTTCTGATTTTAGAGGTGTAATTGAATTAGAAGTTCACTCAATGCAAGGTGATTTGATATTAACAAGAAAAGTAAATAAAAATCAAATACATTTATATATACCATTAGATTTAAAGAATATTAATAATGGAATTTATTTATTTAATTTAAAAGCTGAAGGTCAAATAATTGCAAAAGATAAGTTCATTATATTAAAATAGGAGTAAATATGAATATCCTCTTAAAGATCGTTTTAATTGCATCATTTTTAACAGTATTTTCAATTAATTTATATTCTGGAGAATGGGTGTGCATTGATACTATGCACACATATATCACCAATGAATGGATGTCTTGTCTGGACAAAGATAATTGTATAACAGTAGGGAATTATGAAGGTCCTGTTATTAGGATAACACACGATGGAGGGAAGTCTTGGAAAAACACAATTTCTGATCCTTTTGCAGTAAAAGCCTATATAGTAAAATATCTTACTGCTGATAAAATTGTAATTGCAGGCGAAAAAGGAACTGGTTATTATTCTAATGATTCAGGAAATAGTTGGAAAAAGTTTCAGGCAAATACACCAAGTGATATGTGGGATATTGCAATTCAAAAGAAAAGGATATATTTTACAGGTGTTAAACAAGTTTTTTTTACTGATGATGAATTTAAAACTATTGATACATTAGAGCTACCTTCCTTTAATATTGGTAAAAGTATTTCATTTGATAGAATTTATTCTTTTGGAAGTGATACATTATTATTGGAATGGGGTGATTGGAAATCTATATCAGATTTTCCTTATTCTACTTTAGTAAGTTCAAATTATATGATAAGCAAAGATGGTGGAATATCTTGGGATACCTACCAAATTCAAAAATTTCTTTATGGTTGTCATTTTTTTGATTCAAAAAATGCTGTAGGTAATTTCAAAATTAGAGAAGATTCTGGAAAAGATAAAATATTTTTTGTTAAAACAAAAGATGGTTTTAAAACTATGGATACAGTTCAGATTTCTTATGTAGCTCCTTATACAGGTTTATATAAAATGAAATTTTATAATAGCCAATATGGAGTTGCTTTAGGAATGTGGAATAACCTTTGGTCAACTCAAGATAGTGGAAAAACTTGGCAACAAGATAGTTCATTTAATTCAATGAAATTTACTGCATTTAGAGATATAGAAATAATTGGACCTAAAGAGTATATAGCTGTTGAAGAATTGAGAGGTTTTATTTATAAATATGCAGATAAAGTTTCAGAAGTAATAAATGATAAATATAATTATAATAA
>CAIWET010000141.1 GCA_903911805.1 uncultured Ignavibacteria bacterium
TCGTTGACGAAATCAAAAATTGCTTCACCTGAGATATATCTATTAGCAAAATCATTAATTGATAAAAATATACCATTTTTCTCTTGTTTTAGTGTCTTTTTTCTTTTTAGAATGTTGTCTTTGAATATACTTGAGTTTCTTTAGCTTACGCTTTAGAAATCTCTTGTTTGGAAAAACCTCACCATTTGAAGTAATCACTAAGTCTTTGATTCCTAAATCTATTCCAATACAATCTTCAACTTGTGGTTTTGGTTGAATATCAAATTCTCCCTGAACTGAGGCATAATATTTTCCAGAAGGAGTTTTAGAAATTGTAACAGAATTAATTTTAATCAACTCACCTTTATACTTTCCTTTGAATTTAAATGGTTTTTTAAATTTAGGAATAGTAATTAGATTATTTTTCCAATCAATATCAAAATGTTGAGGAACTTTAAAAGAAGACCTAGATTTTCTTTTGGATTTAAATTGTGGAAACTTTGCCAACTTTCTAAAGAATCTATCATAAGC
The DNA here is from genome assembly GCA_903911805.1 of uncultured Ignavibacteria bacterium. Classification (GTDB taxonomy): domain Bacteria; phylum Bacteroidota; class Ignavibacteria; order Kapaibacteriales; family UBA2268; genus CAIWET01. The sequence goes on from CAIWET010000141.1 coordinate 511, forward strand.
ACCATCTAAATCCTTAATGGATGCCTGAAGTGTTTGTGAATTGACTTCTTTTAACCATTCAGTTTCAGTCTCTTTTTTTAAGTCAGTAAGAATTTTAGATGCTTCAACATAAGAAAGTTTCTTTTTCCCTTGATGGTAATTTTCATTAAAAAAGTTCAAAAAGTGATTATAAACCCACCGCCTACAACCAAAATGCTTTTCAAGAAGAACAACATCTTGTTGGTTATTTGGATAGATTCTAAGTTTAACCGACTTTTGGATTAACATTTAATTGAATTACCTACTATTATTTAGCAAATTGAATACTTTAAGATAAATGAAATACCATTCAGAAGACCATCACAAATACTCTCTTAAAGCGCATTTGATTTTTGTAATTAAATATAGAAAAAAATTAATACAAGGAAACTTAAAAATTAAATTAAAAGAAATACTTTTTAAGCAACAAACTTCAAAATTTACTATTGAAATAATGGAAACAGACTTAGACCACATCCATATTTTAATTGATTATCCACCAACAATTTCAGTTAGTTCTATTGTCAAAAAATTAAAACAAATGTCTACATTTTACATTTGGAAATACTATAATTTAGAAAAGTATTTCTGGAAAGAGAAAACTTTTTGGTCTGATGGATATTTTGCTTGTTCTACTGGTGATGCTTCAACAGAAACAATTAAAAAATATATTGAAAGTCAAGGTTAGTTCCTTACATCCGCGAAGCTAAAGACTTCGCGGTTTTACGGAACATAAATAAAATAAGTAACAAATATTATAGTTCTTATAATTGATATTATATCCGCTTCATTATTATCCTTACCGTGTTTTTCTCCTAAGGAATAATTCCAAAGCCGCCAGATAGTTTTAGTTTTCTTCCTCATTATATACCGAATAAGCGAGGTCTTCACGATAACGAGTGATGATAGAAGAAGCTAATTCCACAAATATGTCCATATTTTTTTCTAATTGTTCATCGGCACAATCAAAATCATTAGTCAAACTTGAAATTAATTCTTGTGTCGGAATCTGGGCCATTAAAAGAGTAAGTGCCGCAATCAAATATGTCCCCATATAATGAGCGTGACTAATATCCGGCATTGATAAAATAATATCTAGAGTACTTGGGCCATCTTCTCCCTCACTATCATTATCTGCACCATAACTAGATAATGCACCCATTCCACATAACCAAATTAACTCAAAACAAAGATGATTTTGAGCATCAGAAGACATAAGAATAACCTCGTCTTTTGTTGGAATATCACCAATCTTTAGTTTATCTAAAATCATATCAGGAACATTCTCCAGCTCAATATCTTCATAAAGACAATCAACTAAATCGTGTCTAAACATTAAACATTCAAGAAATCCGATAGTGAAATCAGTACTTTCCTCTCCTTCCTTTTTGATATCATTAATTCTAGCCCGAAGGGAGTTTAAATCTAATGATTCAGTATTCATTGGTTTAGTTCCTTATATAAATCTTTTGCTATTTTATTATATTTGAAACGCATTATCAAATTAGTAATTGGATTCTTGGGGTGAAATCTGATAAGCCAAATTAGTTTTTCATAATTTACCTTCAATAACTTGAATATAATATTGAGATATGTAGAAACATTACTATCAATGCTCATCACATAAAAAATAAAAGCAAAAATAGTAAAAAGTATATAATAATAAGTTGTCATGATATTTCTTTTCTTAGATTAATTAAATAATCAATAACATCATCCTTTAATGCGTCCAAATTATCCTCACATTTTAGTTTCTTTGCTACTATCCGAATAGTTGGATTAACTGTTCTGACA
>CAIWET010000142.1 GCA_903911805.1 uncultured Ignavibacteria bacterium
AGAAATATTAAAAATTAATATTCGTTTTAGTATATTTATATGATACAAACAAAATTAAGAATAGATATTTTATCATCTGTACCAGAAACTTTTAGCTCAGTTATTTCAAGCTCAATATTAAAGAGAGCACAAGAAAAAAATATAGTCGATATCCATTTACATAATTTACACGATTATGCAGATAATAAATTTAAACATATTGACGATACTCCTTTTGGGGGTGGTGCTGGAATGGTTATTAAATGCCAACCCGTTTTTGATTGTATTGAAAAATTAAAATCTGAACGTGAATACGATCAAATAATTTATATGTCTGCTGATGGTGAGACTTTGAACCAATCAATAAGCAATGAATTATCTTTATGTAAAAATTTAATGATTTTAGCAGGTCATTATAAAGGAATAGACCAAAGAATTAGGGATATTCTTATAACCCGAGAAATTTCAATTGGTGATTTTGTTTTAACTGGTGGTGAGTTACCAGCTTTGGTTTTAATAGATTCAATTATTAGACTAATTCCAGGAGTAATATCTGATGCAGAATCAGCTCTTGATGATTCGTTTCAAGATGGTCTATTAGAAGCACCAGTTTATACAAAACCATCTGAATATATGGGATATAGGGTTCCTGAAGTTCTACTCGGCGGTAACCATAAAGAAATAAATAAATGGAGAGCCGAAAAAGCAATAGAAAAAACAAAAATTAGAAGACCTGATTTATTAGAAAAATTGTAGTATTATTTAATAATGATTTTTTGAATTCCAAAATCAAGCGAATTTATTTTTAAATAATAAACACCATTTGAAAAATCATTCAAATTAATTGTTAAATTGTTTTGAATCACTTGATTAGTAATCGATCTTCCTAAATAATCGAACAAAATTAACTGAATTTCATAATCATTAAAGTTATTAATTGATAACTCATAAGTGTCTTTATTATAATATATATTAACCTTGGTATTTAATATATCATCAACATCAGTTACAACAGAAAACATATCTGAAATATTCGAGCAATCATTAGTGTCAAATACTTCAACTTGGAAATTTCCCATTTTATCAATTTTGTATTCTTGATTTGTTGCTCCTTGAATTTCTTTTGAATCTAAGTACCATAGGTATTTAAAAGATTTTGGAGCAATTAGATTATTTACTTGCCTAATAATAATAGGTTTTGCTGGTCTTTGCAGCATTTTAAAGTCTAAAGTATCTGAATAAATTGAACAACCTTTATCAGTAATTCCAAAACAGAAAACTTTACCAGGCTTATCAATTAGTATTTTGTACGTAGTATCAAAATTAGACCAACGATATTTTTCGAAACCTGCAGTAGCAAATACTTCAACTCCTGTACCTTCGCAAAATTCACTTTTATCAGTAAATATTCTTAGTTTTGGTAATGGATTAATAGTAACTCGGACACTTCTCGTTTTGTATGAACAACCTTCTGCAGTTTCAACAACTGCTGAGTAAATTCCTGATTTGGAGATTTTAATAGATTCTAATTTTGAAGAATCAGACCATTGGATGTTATTCCACTTTTGGTCTAATATCAAACTAAGAGTTTGTGGTTCACATAATACAGTATCGCCTAATATTGAGAATGTTGCATTAAATTCTGGACAAGATGAAATATTTGTTTCCCAGATACCTCTGCCAAATGAACCGGCATATAGTTTTCCAGTTAATTCATTTATTTTTAAATCATTTATAACCAAATTTGGCATATTTGTATTAAATAATTCCCAACTTTCGTTATTATATACAAATACACCTATATCAGTTCCAGCATAAATTCTTCTTTGAGTATTATTTTGATGAATAATACAATTAATTGGAACATTTGGCAAATTTTTACTCAAATTTGTTATAATACCATTATTTAGTTCTAAAACTTTTTCTGTATTATTGTAACCAGTTGTTGATATGTAAATTATGTTTGGATTTTTATCATTAATATTTATTGAAGAAATATTAGATTGGGGAGAGGTATATATTTTATTCCAGGATTTTCCGCCTTTAATTGTTTTAAATATTGACTTTCCTGATGAAACATAAATGATTGAAGTATCAATTTTGCTGATTTCAATATTGTGAATTACTCCATCTGAAAAATTAGATATTTTATAAAAATTTTGATTAGAATCATCACTTCTCCATAAATTATTATGTCCAACGTAAAGAATACCAGAGTTTTTAGGGTTTAACTTAATTGGAGCAGTCCATTCAGATTGTTCTTTTGACATTTCTGTATTAAAGATTGTTAAATTTGAATTTTTTCCATCAGTTTTATAAATTGTTCCATAATAAACTGAATTATAAAAAACTGAATCTCTTTGAGTGTCTAGTTTGCAATCCATACCGTCACCACCAGTGACGTGTTCAAAAGTCCCATTAACTAAGTTCAAAGTTCCATTATCCTGACATCCAATAATCATTCTTTTAGTATTAGTTTGATCTATATCAAATCTATAAACTTGTGTTGCACAAATATTTTTTGTAACATCGAACCAATTTTTTCCATTATTTTGTGTATTAAAGATACCGCCATCATTTGCAGAATACAAATAATTATTTTTATCAAAAACTAAATCGTGATGGTCAGCGTGAGCAAATTGTGCACCTCCGTCCCCAGACCAATGAGTTGCAATCTGCCATAAAACTCCACCATTTGATGATTTCCAAATATTAATTCCACCAACCCAAATTTCTGCTGAATTTGTTGGATGAATAGCTATACATAAATCATAGTTTCCCTGACCAATATTATCATCGCCTAAATAAGCTTGAGATAATAAGTTAGGAGCATCAGTTAATAAATTCCATGATTCTCCCTTGTCAGTAGAATTGTAAAAACCATTTAAACTATTTGTATTGATATTAGAGGCAACCAAGTAAATCATATTCGGATTACTTTTAGAAATACCTATTGCAGAACGATTCGCTTTGGGTAAATCGTATTTCTTTGTCCAATTATCACCACCATCTATAGATTTGAAAATTGCTGTATTACCTGATGAATTGAACGATGAAGCAAAAAGAACATTAGGATTGTCAGCAGAAATAACTAAATCTCTAATATTTAGATTTGACAATTTATTTAACCAGTTATTTCCACCATCAGTGGATTTAAAAATTCCCAAAGAAGTAGAAACTAATATTGTTTCAGGAAAATCAGGATTTATAACAATTTTTGAAATCAGTATATTATCATGAATTTGATTTTGAAAATTGGTAACTTGCCAATTATAACCACCATCAGTTGTTTTAATAACTCCAATTGTATAACCGCGAGTCATAAAAGAGCCATCAGCATCACCAGTAGCTGCATAAACTACTTTTGGGTCTTTTGGATTAATTGCAATATCAGAAATGCCAATTGAAAGAAACTGAGTAAAGGGAAAAGTAATCCAAGAAGCACCTCCATCATTAGATTTCCAAATACCACCACTTGCTGAACCAGCCCAAACAACATTTGTATATAATGGGTCGAAAGCTAGGCAATTTATTCTACCATTCCCAGAGGATTTATATGGTAATTTATTTTTTGGAACATAATTTGGACCAAGACTTTTCCAATCTGAAGATAATTGTAAATTATCTAATGTCTTATTATTTTTAAATTGTTCCAATTCTTTAAGTAAATTGATACCTAATGGAATATCATTTCTTTTCTCATAAAAGTTTTCCCAGCGTTTATAAGGCTTATATCCATTACCTTTTTGAGCAGGAATGTTTTTAAAATATTCAGAATATATAGATTGAGATTTGGCAAATTCAAAATTTACTGATTGTTCAGCTTGTATATTGCAGAAAATAAATATAAAGAATATTTTAATTATTAATTTCATACTGGTTTATTTTTCTTTTTAGATAAATCCATATTTGCAATATCATTAAGCCAAATATCTTTATTATTTAGAAAATATTCATAAGCTGGTTCATATTCATTTGGTATTAATCCATCAAGAATTGCTTCTTCGATATTTGTTTTAATAATACCAATTGCTCTTGAAGGAGGTAATTGACATATTTCCATAATTTTAATTCCATCAACTGGAGATTGAAATTCTCTTAATTTGTCTTTTTCCTGAACATCTAAAACTTTACGAGCAACTCTTTCATAATTATCAAAATATTTTGTACTTAGTTTTGGGTTATTCGTTGTTATATCGCATTTACATAATAAAAATAAATCTTCTAATGCATAACCAGCTTGGAAAGCAAGTCTTCTAACTGCAGAATCAGAAACTTCTTCATTAACCAAAACCATTGGTCTTTGGTGAAGTCTAACTAATTTTTCAACATAATCAATATGTTCAAATGGTAATTTCATTCTTTTAAAAATTTTGTTTACCCAACGTGCCCCAATTTCTTCGTGTCCGTGGAAAGACCAGCCAATACCTTCAGTGAATCTTTTGGTGCGAGGTTTAGCAACATCGTGCAACAAAGCAGCTAATCTCAACCAAACATTATCTGATAAAGCAGCAACATTATCCAGAACTTTTAAGGTATGAATAAATACATCTTTATGTTGATGAGTTCTACCTAGAGTTTGAACTATATCAACTCCCGCTAAGTTATAAACTTCAGGAAAAATAATTTTCATCAAGCCTAAGTCAAAAATATATTTCAATCCTATTCCTGGCTTGTTAGATTTCAAAATTTTTAAAAATTCTTCAGAAATTCTCTCTTGAGTAATTATTTTTATTCGTTCAGAGTTGCGACTAATAGATTCCAATGCACTTGGATCAATTTCAAAACCTAATTGAGAAGCAAATCTAACAGCTCTCATCATTCTTAATGGGTCATCAGAAAAAGTTATATCAGGATCTAACGGAGTCTTTAATAATTTTTTATCAAGATCTTCAAATCCATTAAATAAATCATAAACTTCCCCAAAAGTATCTTTATTCAAAGAAACAGCTAAAGCATTTACAGTAAAATCTCTTCTTTTTAAATCATCAATTAAAGTACCTTCAACAACAATAGGATTTCGAGAACCTTCCTGATACTCTTCTTTGCGTGTACCAACAAATTCCAGTTTAAAATCCATATATGGAACTAATGCAGTACGAAATCTTGGATATAAAACTGGGAAAACATTTAATTTCTCAGATAACTTTTCTGCAAATTCAAGAGCATCGCCCTCAATAGTAAAATCAAAATCAGTTCTTTCTCTGTTTAGGAAATAATCTCTTACATATCCTCCAACAGAGTAAATTTTATATCCTAATTCATCGGCATATTTTGCAATTTTTAATACAATTTCTTCTTTTATTTCAATTTTTTGTTTTGATTCTAACATTATTCTTTAATTTTTATTCAGTAATTATTTCAGCTTCAAAAATATATAATTCAGCATTATCATCAAGATAAGAATCTTTGTCTAGACTAGCTTTTTTACTAAGATTTTGTAAAAAAGATGTTCTATTCAACTTGTGTTCAGTTGCCACCTGAGGCAGTAATAACCCTGAACTATAATTCTTTTGCTTTTCATTATAATATTTAATATAAAGACCGTGCTTTCCGATTTCAATTTTATTAATATCGAAAATTCTTTTAAATCTTGATAAAAAAGATATTTCAATTTGGTATTCACCTAATTCAGATTCCTTCAATGCACCAAATCTATAATCTTGAGTAGCAGTTAATTCGGCAATACTCTTTAGTTCATCTTGGAAATTATCAAGAGAAAGTAAATGACCCATACAGGCTCTTAGCTCATTATTTTTTTTAATAGTAACAAACATTCCAAAATAAGAGTCACAAGATAAATCTAATATAGTACTATCATTTGATTTTAAAATCTTATTATTGATAACTTTTTTTGTAAATCGAATTATTTCTTTTTTTTCTAAATCGTTAAATTCAGGTAAAAGTTCTTCAGAATTTTCATCTTTATAAACAATTCCCGAAAAATATCCTACAACTCTAGAATCATCTGTTGGTGTTTCTTGACTATCTGCAGAAGTTCCACTATTCATTGTTGAAGAATATTGATATCCAAGTGATTCACCAACCATCATCATAACTTGAATAGGTCCTCCACCACAAGCCTCAGTCAATTTTTGACTTAATAAAGATTGTATTTTGAAATAATCATAATTTTCAAAACTATCAATAAATCGAGAGTCTAATTCTTCAGCCTCCTCAGAGTTATGAAAATGCGATAAATCTGATGAAGCAATAACAAGAACTTTTTTATTTTGTAATTTAATAGTTTTATAAAGTGCAGTAGTTAAATCATTAATGCTTTTAGGATCTTGAGAACCCATAATAATTGGAACAATTTTAACATCTGGTAAAACAGTCTGAATAAATGGTAATTGTACTTCTAAAGCGTGTTCAGATCTGGATTTTTCCCAATTGTGTCCATCTGTACCTAAATAAACATTATTATTTTGTTTGCATAATTCGTAGCAAAAATCTTTATCTAAAAATAAAGGAGATAATGGAGTTAAATATGCTTCCCCATTATATACACAAGAACCTTGAAAGAACTTAGTATGTGAAGGAGATATTATTACAATAACATCATATTTTCTGCCAATAAGCTCTTTGTAAGCCTCTCCAGCAATGTAACCACTATAGGTGTATCCTGCATGAGGAACCACTAATCCGAAAATATCAGAATTAGTATAAAGATTATTGTTTTCTAGGGTTAAATATTCTTTTATTTTATATTTTAAAGTATCAGGATTATCAGGATAAAATTGTCCAGCTACAGTAGCCGCTCTAATTGTTGAAATATTATTCATCATAAATTCTCCCTTAGAATGCAACGTTAAACAACATATAACGAATAGTATTAAAAAAAACTTCATTTCTCTCCATTCAAAAGAAAATTCACGCACCATTTATTATAATATTATAATTGCTTAGAGATTTCAAATAAATTTCATAATTTTGTATTGTAAAAATGGGGAGATTATGGCATTTATAGAATTAAAGAACATTACTAAAAGTTACGATGGAAAAAAAGATATCGTAAAAAATATAAATTTTGAAGTTAATCAAAAAGAATTTATTGTTTTACTTGGACCATCTGGTTGTGGCAAAACAACCC
>CAIWET010000143.1 GCA_903911805.1 uncultured Ignavibacteria bacterium
ATCTTTTGATAATATTTAAATTTTAATGATTTATTTAATAAAAATTTCATTAAAAATTACTGTATTTATAATATTTTACATAAATTTGTAACATAGTTAAGTTTAATTTTTTATAAAGTAAATTATATGTTAATTTCTAAAAATTGGTTAAAAGAATTTATTGATTTTGAAATGAAACCTTCAGAATTTGAGCCAGCAATAACGATGCTTGGACTTGAAGTTGAATCGTATATAGATTATTCAAAAAAGTTTGATAAATTTATTGTTGCTGAAGTTCTTGAAAAAGTAAAACACCCAAATGCTGACAAGCTTTCTGTTTGTCAAGTTAATACGGGTAAAGAAACGTTACAAGTTGTTTGTGGTGCTCCAAATGTTGAAGCAGGACAAAAGGTTATCTTAGGGCTTTCTGGAGCAGTAGTACCAAATGGTGGATTTATGCTCGAAAAAAGAGTTATTAGAAAAATTGAATCAAATGGAATGATTTGTTCTGTTACAGAGCTCGAACTTGGCGAAGATCATTCGGGTATTTGGGTATTGCCTAGTGATTCAAAAGTTGGGATGCACGTTGCTGATTTTCTAAATATGAATGATACAGTTTACGAAATTGGTATAACACCTAATAGAGCAGATTGTTTGAGTCATTTAGGAGTAGCTCGCGAAATTTCTGCGTTATTGAATAAAGCTTATAAAAAAGTTGAGAATAGTTATAAAACATCTTCAGAAAAAATTGAAGATATAGTCGAAATCTCAATTGAAGATGAGGATAAATGCCATCGCTATTGTGGAATGGTTATTAAAAATGCAGAAATCAAAGAATCTCCAGATTGGTTAAAAAACAAGTTAAATATGCTTGGTTTTAGACCAATTAATAATGTTGTTGACATTACAAATTTAGTTCTTTTAGAAGTTGGCCAACCTTTACACGCATTTGATTTAGATAAATTAGCTGGAAAGAAAATTATTGTTAAATCTGCTAATGAAGGTGAAAAATTTACTACACTAGATAGTAAAGAGAGAATTTTAGATAACTCAATGCTTATGATATGTGATGGTGACAAATCTGTTGCAATTGGTGGCGTTATGGGGGGAGAAAATTCAGAAATTACTACATCTACAAAAGATATTTTATTAGAATCAGCTTTCTTTAAACCATCAAGCGTAAGAAGAACAGCTAAGAAACTAAATATCAGAAGTGAGGCATCATATAGATTTGAACGTGGAATTGATATTGGAAATACAAAATGGGCAATCGAAAGAGCTGCTACTCTAATGGCTGAGCTTACTGGTGGAGAAATTGCTGAAGGAATTATTGATATTTATCCAGCAAAATCAGAGCATTTGAAAATTGTTTTAAGAGAAAGCAAAGTAAAAAGTATTATTGGTGTAGATATTAATTTAGATATGATTACTGAATTATTAACAAGACTTCAATTCAGAGTATATGATAGAGATGATAAAGAAATCTTCGTGGAAGTACCAACTCATAGAGTTGATATTTTCGAAGAAATTGATTTAATAGAAGAAGTTGCAAGACTTTACAATTATGACAATATTGAACCAGATTATCATTCATCTACAGACATAAGCACAGATAGAATTCCAGAAAATCTTTCTATACCTCCAATGAGAAGACAATTAAGAAATTTCCTATCTAATTCTGGATTTATGGAAATTATCACTCAAAATATGATTGATTTGAATACTTCCAATTTATTTACTGAAAATCCTGTTAAAATTGCAAATCCATTAGGTGAAGAATTATCAATTATGCGCTCATCTTTGGTGCCATCAATTATTAAAACAATTGAAAGAAACATAAGAAATGGTAATGAAGATATTCAATTATTCGAAATTGGTAAATCTTTTTCTAAAATTGATAGCCCTGATAATTTCATTAAAGGGATTAATGAACGCGAAAATCTAATAATCGCTATTTCAGGAAATAATTATCCGAAACAGTGGGGTTATAAATCTAAAGAAGTAGATTTTTATGATATTAAAGGTATTTCTGAAGAATTATTTGAAATGCTTGCAATAGATGGAATGAAATTTATTCAATCTAACGAGAACCCATTCTATTATTCACCAAATTGTTTGGAAATTAATGTTAATGGTCAAACATTAGGATATTGTGGTGAAATAGCAAAAACATTTTCGAAAAGATTTGACTTAGAAAAAAATGTTTATATTCTAGAAATTAATTTGAGCAAATTATATCAATTCACTCAAAAACCAGCAAAATATTCACATGTTTCTTCTTTACCTAAATCAACTAGAGATTTGGCATTTGTTGTAAATGCTGATATACAAGTTAATGATATTTTGAATTTAGTTAGAGAAAACGGAACAGAATTACTTAAAGACTTGATTTTATTTGACATTTACCAAGGCAAAGGAATTGATCCTGACAAAAAGAGTGTAGCATTTTCTATGATATTCTCTTCAAACGATCGTACATTAACAGATGATGAAATTGAAAAGATAATAAATAACTTAATTAAATTGATTGAAACTAAATTTAGTGCAAAATTAAGAGCATAATTTTATGGATATTTCTGAAAACAATTTAACCGAAATTGAGAGTGATGATTTAAAATTATCATTCTCAGAGCTCTGGGAATCATTAAAGAAAATTTCTGATTCATATCAGGATTTATCTAAGCAATACTTAGATGTCCGAAATAAAAATGAATCTTATGAAATGAAATTTTCCAATGAAATGGAAGCAGCCAAAGATTACGAAAATAGAATTCTTATTTTAGAGCAGAAGAACTTTGAATTAAACGATGTTATTAATTCGTTGAACCGAAAAGGCGAAGAATTTAGTTCTGAATTGATAGAGTTAAAAAAATTCAGAAATGATTATCAATTATTAAGCGCAAATTTTGATGACTTAATCGCTCAAAATGAACGATACAAGCATGATTTATCAGTATTTGAAGAAATTGAATCTAAATTTAATAATGAATTGGAGCTTAATAAGACTCTAACTCAATTAAATGATGAATATTTAAATCAGCTTGGAAAATTAGAAAATGAGAACATTGATTTTTCATTTGCCCAAAAAGAGATAATAAGAAAAAACCACGAACTAAATGAGAAAAATGACGAATTAAATAAATTAAAAACTAGAATTGCTGAATTAGAGAGTACTGAATTAGAAAACAAAGCACTTAAAGCTGATAGAAATCATTTGATAACAAAAGTTGAAGAAACTGAATCTCGTATGAGTTCAATTGCTTCTACATCTGATAAATTCAATGAAATACTTGATAGAGAAAGAAATGAATATAATGCTTTAATAGGTGAATTAACAAATGATTTGAATAATTTAAAAGAAATAACAGATGTTCAGGAAAAAACTATAGATGAATATTCAGGTCAAAATCTCAATCTCAGATTGGAAATTTCCGGTTATGAAAAGAAAATAATTTCGCTTGACGAAATAGTAAAAAAATCAATTTTTGAAATTGAAAGTCTAGCTAAAGATAGAGATGATTTAAACAATAAATATACAGATTATGATTTAATGAAATCAGAAATCTTTAATCTTCAATCTATAATTGATGAAGAAAAAAGCAATTACTCCGAACTTGAGGTGAAATTTCAGACATTGGAAAATAGCTTATTTGATTATATTGAAAGAATTAATTTGCTAAATTCTGAAATTGCAAATAGAAACTCTGAAATTCATAGAATTAATGAAGAAAAAAATGAAAATTCAATTTTCAATATTGATTGGAATGAGAGGATTGAAGACCTTACTAAAGTTATAAAAAATCTCAAACACCAATTAAATGATACAGAAAAAGACTTAACTGCAGCTAAACAAGAAATTATTGAATTAAAAGCTACTTATCCAAATGATACGACAAAAAATGATGAACTTAATGAGAAAATTTATTCTCTTGAAAAAGAGATTGAACTCAGAAATTCTGAGATTATTCTGTTAAAGGAGATTGTAAGTCAATATGAACAAGAATCTTCACAAAATGAATCATTAATTTTAAATTCTATCAATAAAGCTGATGACATAGCTGATGAATTGAAATTATCAAATTTGAATAATGAAGTAACTTTATCAAAATATCTTGATTTGCAATTAAGGTATGATGAATTAAACTCAAAATATTTAGAAGATCATTCAAAAGTTATTAATAATTTCATTACATCTAATAATTTAGAAAATGAAATTGTTGGTAAGCAGCTCGATAATGAGTTACTGAAAAAAGAAATTTTGAATTTATCAAACCAATTACAATCAAAAGAAAATGAAATAAATGAACTCTTTAGAGTGTTAAATGAATCAAAAGAACACGATAGAACTGGGGAATTATCTGAAGAAATTCTCAATATGGAATCATATATTTCCAAAAAAGATGAAGAAATAGATTTACTTAAAAATAGAATATTAGAACTAAATCTCAAAATTGAAGAGAAAAATAATGATTTAAAAGTTTATGAAGAGCTCAGTACCAGGCTACTCGCAAATGAAACTCTTTTAACTGAATCTGAATTTAATCTAAATTCAGCTAAAAATGAAATTGAGGAAATCAACTCATTATCGCCATCAAATGTTATTAGAATTGAAGACCTAAATAATAAGATTTATCAGCTTGAGCAAATCATTCAAATGAAAAATCAAGAATTAGAATCAACTAAAGAATCATTGAGCCAATATCATGAGGAGTCATCCCAAAATGAGTCTCTTATTTTGAATTCTATAAATAAAGCTGATGATATTGCTGAAGAATTAAAAATTGTTAAATTAAGACTCGAAGAATCTTTAACAAAATATCAGGAATTAATTAACCAAAATGAAGAATTGAATATTAAATATTTGGAAGATCATTCAAAAGTAATAGCAAATTTTCTAGAAAAAAATCATTTTGAAAATCAGATTGCTGCACTTCAAATTGAGATTGAATCTCTCAAAGCTGATATTTTTAGTTATGCAATTCAATTACAATCAAAAGAAAACGAAATAAATGATTTATTCAGAGTTATAAATGAAGTAAAAAAAATCGACAGAACTAGCGAGCTTAGCGAAGAAATAATCAATATGGAATCCTATATTGCAAAGAAAGATGAGGAGATTGACAAACTTATATTAGCATTGAAAGACTCTACAAAAGATGATATTATTTTAAGATTAAATGAAAAAATAGATTCCTTAAATTCATCTTTAGAAACTAAAAAAGCAGAATTTTATGATTATGAGCAATTAAAAATTAATTTAAAAAATGCCGAATCTATTATTTCTAACTTAGAATACAAAAAAGAGTCTTTAGAAGGCGAATTATTAATTAAAAATACCGAAATATCTGTTTTAGAAGATAAAATTGAAATTATAAAAAGAAGTGATAGAACTGAAGAAAAATCTCTTTCGATTCAAAATTTAGAAGCATATTCTGACGAAATTCAATTGGAACTACGAA
>CAIWET010000144.1 GCA_903911805.1 uncultured Ignavibacteria bacterium
ATTCTTCCCCCACTTTTGCCCTAATTTTTATGCTTTAAAATATTTATATTACTTATTAGTTATAGTGTCATAATTTATTACGAAAAATAAGATTTTTATATATATGAACTTTCAACGAAACAATCTCGATTTGGCGGATTCGCCATATTTGAGACAACATAAAGATAATCCAATTTGGTGGCAAGATTGGAACAATGAAGTTTTGAGCTATGCTTTGCAAAATCAAAAGCTTATATTTGTTTCAAGTGGTTATTCCACCTGCCATTGGTGCCACGTTATGGCAGCTGATTCTTTCTCTAATTTAGAAATCGCAAATGAACTGAATAAGAATTTTGTTTGCATTAAAATTGACCGCGAAATAAGACCTGATATTGACCATTTTTTAATGGAATTTATGAACGAAAATTATGGTTCCGGTGGTTGGCCTCTTAATGTTATTTTAACTCCTGACAAGAAACCATTTTTTGCGGGAACATATATTGGCTCTGAGCCACGTTATGGTATGCCTTCTTTTTTGGAATTATTAGAGAAAATTCAAGTTTACTATTTAGAGAAGAAAGATGTTTTTACTAATTTTCAATTAAAATCTAATAAAGATAGATTTAGTGATTCTGATGCAATCGAAAGCACTATAATCAATTATCACGATAAGACTTACGGCGGTTTTGGTCAGAGTATGAAATTCCCGCCTCATAATACTTTACTTTTTTTGATTCATCTTTTTGAAGAAAACCAGAAACCAGAATTTAAAGAAATTATAACTAAAACGCTGGATTCAATTGCTTTATATGGTTTGCACGATCACCTTCAGGGTGGATTTTACCGTTATTGCGTCGATAGAGCTTGGAGCGTCCCTCATTTCGAGAAAATGCTATATGACCAAGCAATGCTATTGATGGTGTACTCAGCTGCCGCAAAAGTACTGAAAAATGAGAACTATGAAATTGTAGCAAAAAATATAATTGAGTGCTTAAATCAAACTTTTGAAATTGACGGACTTTTTTGCTCTGCTTTTGATGCTGATACTAATCATCACGAGGGTTTGACTTATCTTTGGAGCGATTCAGAGTTGATTGAAATATTGGGAGATAAATTATCGAAATTCAATGAATTATATGAGATGTTGGAATTTGAAGGTAAGGGGCATTTGCATAAAAAATCTCATAAATACGATAATGAAATTGAAAAACTTTTGCTTGATGCACGTAGAAAAAAAGAACAACCTTTTAGAGATGATAAAATTCTAACTTCCTGGAATTCGATACTTGGAATTGGATTTATTTATGCATTCCGTACTTTCCACGATGATTCGTATTTAGAAATTGCCAAAAATATCTATAAATTAATTTCAGAAAAGCTTTCAATTGATGGTGATTTATATCACTCAATGCTTGATTCCAAGCTTTCTGGTAATGGGTTTTTAGAAGATTATGCTTCATTTCTACTGTTTATCACTTTTTTGAGCGAAGAAACTGAAATTGAAGATAATTTAATTAGCCGATTCAAAGATAAGCTTTTAGATTTCAAAATTAACAATATTTGGTATGAATCAATCAATTCCGAGCTTGGAATGATTCCAGCTAAAGATGTTGACCATCCAACTCCTTCTTCGATTTCAATGGCAGAAATGGCATTATTGCGTAGCAGAATAATTTTGGGCGAAGATTATTCAGAATTGCAATTCAAAGAGGGAACAAATTTTGATTTCTATAATTTGGCAGTTTTGCTCAGCCAAGGAATGTTCAATCAATTTTATTCTATTGATAGAATTAAATGGCAAAAGCTTCCAATAAATACAATGCAGATCATCGAAAATCATTACGCGAATTGCTACAAAGGCAGATGCGATATGTATTCATCAATGGAGGAAATGGAAAGCCAAATGCTTAAATAAAGCTTAATTTCTTCTGATTTCTTTATACTTTTTATTATAAGTTATAAAATGCTTTTATTCTTATTCAATTTATTCTTAATTTGTTTTTTGAATTTGAATGAATTTATAAAAAGTATGATAAATTAGGAAAATTTTATGAGCTATCGCTTAATTCCATTTTTAATAATCCTCACGGGTGCCATATTTTTCTTATCGAAAAATCTCAAAAAGATGTATTCATATATGATGATGGCACAACCTGAAAACAGATTCGATCACCCACTCAAACGTATATTTCGCACTCTTTCTATTGCAATTGGCCAATCAAAAATAATGAGAGATAAAACTGCCGGAATTGTACATATTTGTATTTTTTGGGGATTTTTAATTTTCTTGTTTTCTGCAACTGAATCAGTTGGTCAAGGATTTTACCCAGCATTTTCTTGGAATTTTTTGGGTTATTTATATTCATTAATAACTTTTACAACTGAGATTTTTACGATATTAATTGTAATTGGTATTTTTGCAGCAATTATTCGAAGATTTGTTATTAAAATTCCAAGACTGCAAGGTGACGCAGACGAAAGAAAAGATGCATTAATCGTTTTGGGTGCAATATTTACAATTACTTTATCTTTAATTGTACAAAATGCTACTGGCACATATACCGAAGTTGCAAATTATTATGCATTCAGACCTGTTTCAATTTGGATTGGTCACTTCTTTTCGTTAGGTTCCGCAGAAGTAGTTTATGAAATTTGCTGGTGGATTCATATTATAGCAATTTTTAGCTTTGCAAATTATCTTCCATTTTCAAAACATTTTCACGTTTATACTTCAATTCCAAATGTATATTTTTCTCAGTTAACTCCAGTTAATAGTTTAAAGCCAATTAATTTTGAAGAAGAAGGAGTAGAAAAATTTGGAGTTGTAGATTTTGAAGACCTTACCTGGAAGAATGTTCTCGATAGTTATACTTGTACTCATTGCAATAGATGTACATCAGTTTGCCCTGCAAAAACAACAGGTAAGATTCTTTCACCAAGAGAAATTATCGTCCAAATTAAAGAAAGAACAATGGATAAAGCACCGATTTTGCAAAAAATCGAGGCGAATAAAAACAATCCAGATTTTACATTGACTGAAGCCGAACAGGCAATTTTAGAGAAGAAGTTTATTGGCGACTACGAATCAGTTGAAGCTCTCTGGCAATGCACAACTTGTGGTGCTTGTATGCAAGAATGCCCAGTTGCTATCGAACACGTTCCAACAATTGTTGGTATGCGTCGCTCATTAGTAATGATGGAGTCTAACTTCCCAGCTGAATTGCAAGGAGCCTTTACTAATTTTGAAAATAATGCATCACCTTGGGCATTTTCACCAATGGAAAGAGCCGATTGGGCAGAAGGTCATAACGTAAAAACTGCTGCTGAATTACAAGAATTTGATGTTCTTTTTTGGGTTGGGTGTGCAGGTTCATTTGACGATAGAGCAAAAAAAGTTTCAGTTGCTTTTTCAGAATTGATGAATAAAGCTGGAATCAATTTTGCAATTCTTGGAACTGAAGAGCAATGTAATGGTGACACATTACGCAGAAGTGGAAACGAATATCTTGCTGATATGCTAGTAAAAGCAAATATAGCGACTATGGGACAATATAAATTCAATAAAATTGTTACAACTTGTCCTCATTGCTTCAATACATTTAAAAATGATTATCCTCTATTTGGAACAAGTTATGAGGTGGTACATCATACAATATTCCTACAAGAATTACTTGAACAAGGCAAATTGAAATTAAAAGAAAATTCAAATGATCCATTTAAAGTAACATATCACGATTCCTGCTATTTAGGCAGATACAACAGCGTTTATAGCGAGCCAAGAGAAGTGATCAAGGGAATCCCTGGGCTAAACGTAATTGAGCCAAGAAGAAACAAGGACAGAGGTCTTTGCTGTGGAGCAGGTGGTGGACAAATGTATATGGAAGAATTAGTTGGGAAAAGAGTTAATATTGAAAGAACCGAAGAATTACTCGAATCCAATCCAGATGTTATTGCATTGAATTGCCCATTCTGTATGACAATGATTACTGATGGTGTAAAGGCAAAAGATATGGATGAAAAAGTAAAAGTAAAGGACATTTCTGAAATTTTATTAGAAAATGTAGAATAAATTTCTATTATAAGAGGTTGTCTCAAAAGTGTCATTTCGAACGAAGTGAGAAATCCAGTAATTTCGTAAGTAATTGATTTACTAGATTCTTAGCTTTGCTCAGAATGACGAAGCAAGTTATATCTTGACTTTTGAGACAACCTCTTTTAGTTTAATGTATAAGTCATATTTTAGAAAAATTAATGATGATGAACGTAAGTTATCGTAATAATTTATAAATCTATACCACTTGTAATCCATTCAACAGCAATGATTTCCCAGTTGCTTCTGCTTAGAGCATCAATATATTTTTCATATTTATATTCACCACTCTGCTTAGCAATAATTCTATATTGTTTAGTTATTTCTGGATTGTTTAATATTACTGCGGATCTCACCATTCCTTTTGAAATATATAATTTCTGGCCTTCAGTTATTAATTTATATGCTTGGGATGATACATTATTTAAGTCCTGCATATCTATTAAACATCCAAAATTACTTTTTGGATCTTGCAATACAACTTCTGATTCTTTAATCCAATTATTTAGCTCTTCTATTGTTATATCACCTTGAAATACAATTTTGTATCCATAGTCAGTTGAAGTTAAATTAATCATTTTATTATTCCTTTATATTTTATTTATATATTCAAGATAATTGATTGCTGTATTTACTAATAAAGCAGTTCCATTTTTCATTAAATTTTCGTCTGGATTCAATTTAGGATTATGCAATCCATAGACTGTATCTTCAGAGTTTTGTTTTGAGCCGATAAACCAGAAAGTAGCTGGTATTAATTGAGAATAAAAAGCAAAGTCCTCAGCCCACATCTTTGGCTCAAATTCCATTACATTGTCAGAGCCTAATATTTCTTCAGCAGTCTTTTTTGCAAATTCAGTTGTTTCTTTGTTATTGAACAATGGGGGATACCCAAGAAGGGGATCGAAACTACATTCCACCCCAAAATTCTTACATATAGAAACTGATGCTTCGTTAATTAGCTCCAAGCTTTTCATTCTCCATTCGTTGTCATAACTTCTGAAAGTTCCCATCAGTTTCACTTCTTCGGGAATGATATTAGTTGCTGAGCCTCCGTGAATTGAAGTAACTGAAAGTACTCCAGAGCTTAATGGATTAATAGTTCTGGAAACTATAGACTGCAAATAATTTATTAAATTTGCAGCTGCCAAAATTGGGTCATTTCCTTGATGTGGCTGAGCTGCGTGAGCTCCTTTACCCTTTAATGTCCAATAAAGTTCGTCAGCAGATGCCATCACATAACCATCTTTTATATAGATCTTTCCAGATTCTCCATCAGGAAAAATATGTTGTCCAAAAATTGCTGATGGCTTGGGGTTTTCTAAAACTCCAGCATCAATCATTAATTTGCCACCACCTGGAATTTTCTCTTCTCCAGGTTGGAAGATTATTTTAACTTGACCTTTGAGTTCATTTTCCATTTCTTTTAGAATAATTGTTGCTCCTAAAAGCATTGCAGTATGCATATCGTGACCACAGGCGTGCATTACACCAGTATTGCAGGATTTGAATTCAATAGAATTCTCTTCTTCAATTGGTAGTGCATCGATATCAGCTCTAAGTGCAACGCAATTATCGCCATTACCAATTAAGGCTACAACACCAGTATCGGTAATCCTTTTATGCGAGATTTTATATTCATCTAAAATGGATTCTACGTAATTTGTAGTTTGATATTCTTTAAAAGATAATTCTGGATTACTATGAATAGTCCTTCTGAATTCTATTATTTTATTAAATATTTCGTTTATACGATTAATCATAAAAAAACTAAAGAAACGATAATTAATTGATTATGTTTTAATAATTTAATTAAACAAATTTGGTTTTAGCAAATCATTCTTCCCAAATGCGAATTTTTCTGCCACTAGAATGCTTGTTAAAACGGTTATAGCACTTCCAGCAAAGATTGCTACAATGATTAATATCTGATATTTAATTGCAACTAATGGATCGCTTCCACCCAAAATTTGGCCAGTCATCATACCTGGCAACCAGATCAATCCAATAGACGCATTTGTAATAATTGTTGGATTAAAAGCCAATTTTAAAGATTCTGCAATATAGGGGAACATTGCTTCTTGGCGGTTTGCTCCGAGCATTAATGCATATTTATATCTTTCTTCATCTTTGCTGATGTTTGAATAGCACGTTTTGATTCCAAGATAAGATGCTCCTAAAGTATTCCCGATAAGCATTCCGGCAATAGGAATTAATATTCTGGCATTAAAGAAATTTTGATTTCCCAAAATCAATAAATCAAAAACAATTATGTTAAGGGCTACTCCAGCTATAATTCCAGCTAAAATGGGGATATAAAATTGCTTTACTTTAAATCCAGAACGTTTATAGATGGTCATTGATGAGGCATTAAGCATTACTATAAGCCAAAGAATATTAAGCCATAAAAGATTCCATTCAAAAATATATTTCAAATAAAATCCTACTAAAAATAGCTGAACACCCATTCTTAGCATAGAGATTACCATCGGCTTTGCTAATCCAGTTTTATAATAAATGAACATTAATAACGGTATAATCAGTATTAATGAACCTAAAAGCAAGTTTAACCAATCTATATCATTTATTGCCATATTATTTCTAAAAATTAATTATTTTGGAACATTTATTTAACCATTCGTTGTCGTGGGAAACAGAAACAACTGTATCATTACTTTCAAAAACATATTTCATTACAGATTTTCTCGAGATTTCATCTAAAGCTGATGTTGGCTCATCAAGTAAAAATATTTCTCTCCCCAAAAGTTTGGCAATCACTAAAGCTATTCTTTGTTTTTCGCCACCAGAAATTTTAGAAATACTTGTTGATAAAATCTCAGGTTTTAAATTGATTTTCTCTAATTCAGCTATTATTTTTCCTTCTTTTGGTTTATTCTTTTTGTTTATGGAATAATGAAATGGATATTCTATAGCATCTAATACGTTTTTGTCCCCCATAAGTAAGATATTTTGCGGAAGATAAGCCATTTTATTTCTAATTGAAATTATATTATTGTGCGAAATTTCGGATTTGTCAATCAAAATCTTCCCAATATTTGGTGAAATGAAACCCATAATTAAATTTAATAGCGAAGTTTTGCCTTTACCAGATTCACCTTTAATTCCAATTTTTTCACCTCTTTCAATCTTTAAATTTAGATCTGAAAAGATTACTTTTTCGTTAAATTTCAATTCAAGATTGATTATTTCTATCATTTTCTTAATTTTGTTAATATAGAAATAATTAATAACGATAAAGTAGTAGTTTTATATGGAAAATAAACTTAAAAATAAAACATTTATTATAACGGGTGCTTCTAGGGGGATTGGATTTGAACTTGTTAAATTTCTTTTACCATTTGAAGTGAGATTGATTTTAATTGCAAGCAAAGAATCCTCATTTGGAAAATTAAAGAGTTTAGTTTCAAAAACAAGTGAATTTAATTCTAATAATTCTGAAATAATTTATTATCCAATTGATTTGTCTAATTCAGAGGAAATCAAAAAAGCAGAAATTGAAATTTCATCAAAATTTGGCAAAATTGACTTTCTAATTAATAATGCGGGAATTGGAATTTTTAAAAAACTTATAGATTTTAATTTTGATGAATTTGATAATTTGATAAATGTAAATCTCAAAGCACCTTTCGGTATGATTAAATCAGTTTTACCTGAAATGATAAATCAAAAAAGTGGAGTTATAATTAATGTTTTATCAGTTGTAGCAAAAACTCCTTTTGCAAATTCATCAATTTATGGAGCTACTAAAGCTGGTTTACTTCAAATGACTGAGTGCTTGAGAATGGAAGTTAG
The DNA here is from genome assembly GCA_903911805.1 of uncultured Ignavibacteria bacterium. Lineage (GTDB taxonomy): Bacteria > Bacteroidota > Ignavibacteria > Kapaibacteriales > UBA2268 > CAIWET01. The sequence goes on from CAIWET010000144.1 coordinate 7,883, forward strand.
AGAATATGGAATAAAAATAATAAATGTGTTTCCTGGAGCAACTGCAACTGAAATTTGGTCGCCCAAAGCTTTAGAAAAACTATCTCATAAAATGCTAAACCCAGAAGATGTAGCAGAAACAGTTTTTGAAATAATAAAACTCTCAACTATTCAAACAATGATGATTGAAGATATTCAAATAAGACCACAGGGTGGAGATTTATAATATTTACTATTGCGATAATTTTAATGTAAAAAAGAAAGTAGTTCCTACATCTTTTGTGGAATTAACCCAAATTTCACCAAAATTATTTTCAACAAAATCTTTACAGATTAGCAATCCTAATCCTGTTCCTCTTTCGTTATATGTACCATAAGTTGAGTTATTGACGTGTAAACTAAAAAGCAATGATGCCTGTTCTTCTGTCATACCAACGCCATAATCTTTTACATAAACTTCAACAAAATTATCATCCAAATAAGTTGTTCCTATTTCAATAGTACCATTTTCGTTTGAATATTTCAACGAATTTGATATCAAATTTCTTAAAACTGTAGAAATGGAGTTATAGTCTATAAAAACATTTAATTCTTTATTGAGTTTGTTGACTATATTGATTTTTTTATTTGATGCAATTCCTCCAAATAAATCAATATTAGAATTTATTATAGCATTGAAATCAGAATCTACATAATCATATTTTATTGACCCCTTTTGGCTTCTTGACCAATCTAACAAATTCATAAGTAAGGCTAATGTTGAATCAGTCTGTAATTTAAAATCACCTAAAATTTCTTTAATGTCTTCAAAAGTAAATTGCTCAAGATCGTCCATCATTAGATCAAGTAAAGACTTCATTGAACCGACTGGACCTTTTAAATCGTGGGCAATAATAGAAAAGAATTTATCTTTAGTAGTATTTAGTTTGTTGATTTTATCATAGGCAATTATTAATTCTTCATTTTCTCTTTTTTTGTTGCTAAGTTTTTGCCAAATAATATATAATATTGCACCAATTAATAAAGTAACAAAAATCAACAAATAAATTATAAGTTTGCTGTTTGCTTCTTTAATTTCTAATCTTCCTTTTTCGAACTTAAAGTGCTCTAATCTATCTTTATATTCAAGAAAAGATTTTGTCTTAACATCTTGATCTTCAGCAATTTTTCTTTCAGTACCAGCTAATAGAATTGCATACTTTGCAACAGAATCCTTCTTATTTAAATCTTTATAAATATCAATACCCATTTGGTAAGATCTTCTTTCTTCAAATGAGATATTAGATAAATGTAATTTAGCTAAAGCATCATAAAAGAATGGCAAAGCTGATTTTGATTGATTAAGAAAAATATAGCAATTGGCTATATCTGTATAATTTTCAATAGTTTCACCAAGATCATCTATTGAAATCTCAATATCCAAAGAAATTTTATAATTATTAATTGCATCATTAAATTCATTTTTAATAAAATGTATATCTCCAAAATTATTATAGTTACCACCAATTAATGCTTTATTATTTATTAATTTAGCAATTTTTAAACTTTGATTATAATACATTTGTGCACTATCTAAATGATCAGGAATACTATCAATAGAAAATTCAGACAGATGTACATCACCTAAGTGATTAGTAATCCACCCAATAAGTGAAGAATCTATGTAAGGATTAGTAAGAGCTTTTTTATAATAATCTCGAGCATTAATAAAATCTTTATTATGCCTGTATAAATTACCAACATACATATAGGTTAAAGGCAAATATTCAAGTTTTTCATTTTGTTCAAAATACGTTTTTGCATTTAATAAATATTCCAATGAAGGCCCTTTTTTCCCAATCAATGTATAATATCTACCAAAATATAAATTTAGAATTGCATCTTTTTCTTTATCAATATCTTTATCAGGTTGATGTAATACTATCTGAATTTGCTCGTATAGTTTATTTGGACTATTTTTTGAATATAAATTTAATAATTCAAATATTGCTTTATTATCTGCATATACAAATGTTCCAAAAATACTAGATATTGCAAAAATAATTATAATCTTTAAAAAACTCACTACTTTTATATTCCTAATTTACTTTTTCACAAAAAAA
>CAIWET010000145.1 GCA_903911805.1 uncultured Ignavibacteria bacterium
GTATGTTTTTTAAAATTAAAATATATATAGAGCCAAAATTTTGAAAATTATATCATCATTTAAGACTTATAATTGGTTATATTCTTGATTTTCAAAGTTATATTTAATTATTTATTTATGAGCTTTTTTAGGGCATTAATTTGGGACCTAATAATCCTAACCAAATCACAAAACCTGCTAATCCTCCAATTATTCCGCTAAAGAAGAAATTTAATCTGTATCGCTTTGGCACAATATAAAATACTACATAATAGCCAACGGCAAAGCCTAAAATACCAAGAATTAATGGTATAGTCATATTGGGCAAATTGAATATATAAGATATTTGTCCTTCGTCACCACGATAAACTGGCATTTTAATTAAATTAAAATTGCATGTAGTTATAAATCCTAAAGCTGCTACAATTGAATGAGTCAAATTAAAGATTTCCCGTAGCCAAAACAATGATAAATAAACAGCTGTCCAATCAAGGAGAGTAAAATTTAATTCACGTTTTTTTCTTCTAAAAAATAAAATCAACAATCCAATACATCCAACTCCCATCGTTTGAATTGGTCCACCAAATGTAACAAATTCTCCATCTTGTAATCGTTTATTTCTATATGCGATTCTTAGCTCATTCCATTTTGCTTTTTCAGGAAAATCCAAATCATTTTCAATTTCATTTTTGTATTTACTATGAATCATTAACAATTCATTATACATTGGGCCATTCTCATAATTCATACTTCCATAATGCAAAACAGTATCGTAACCGAAATACTTTGCTACTAAAATATGTCCGTATTCGTGAGAAAGAGTTCCGATAACAGTGAATGCTATAAAACAAAAAAAAGTAATAAACGAAAATTTATAGTTTATTACTTTTAATTGTTTCCAGCTTTTCATTTTAAATTATCTTTGAATTTAAAGCTTTTTCTACTAAGGTTTCGCCTTCATTGATATTTGTAATAATAGAATCTAATTTTACATTTAGCTCATCAATCATTGTATTGATATTTTGTACTAATGCACTGAAATTAGCAATATTCCCTCTTAAATATGACGCTTCAATCGAAATGCAAGTTGCCATATATCTGGCAATAAACCCATTTCTTTGGATTCTTTCAATGATATTTTTTGATTTCTTTAAATCCATTTGAATCGCGTGCAAATAATCATTTACGTGCTCTAATAAATCAGTGTTATTCTTAATTAATCTTTTCAAATTAGAAATTTTGAAATCGTCATCGATATATTGTTCTATTGTTGAAGCTCTATCAAAAGCATCTTTTAATGAATTAATAATCAGTGGTTTTTTGAATTTAGAGTTTTTGAGCATATCATTGTAATAATTCTCAGTCGTGCTCGCATATTGATAGAACCTTCTGAAAGAAATAGTACATTCAGTAATATTCTTAGAAAAGAAAGAGGATGTTCTCTCAAGTTCATCAAGTTCAGGCGCAATTTTGCCAGGCAAATCTGAAAGAAATCCCGAAAGAGTGATTAAGGATTGTCCTTGTTGGTTGCCTACTTTTGCTGCCTGCAAAATACCATTAACAGCTAATAGCTTAAGATCAAGACTTATTGACTTTAGCGATCTTGCTACGTTTAAGAAATTTACTCCAATTAGGAATACTCTATTTATATCATCTATATATGATTTTAATACATCAATCATTTAACCTCCGTAATCACAAAAATATGAATAAAAAATTATTTTTTATCAAAAAAAAATAAAAAATGGTAAAAAGAGTAAAAATTATTGAAATAATTTGCCTTAACTTAATTTTTAACTTGGTCTAAAATAATTTTTTGTTTAATTTGCTTAATTGTAGGATAGAATTTTCAAATAGATATGTTTGGGGAAGAACATAGAACAAATGAGCGACGAAAGCCAAATAATTTGCGTATATTGCAAAAGCAAAAAGATAATAAAACACGGCACCACTGCTGTAGGTAGTAAGCGTTATAGATGCAGAACCTGCAGTAAAACCTGGATTGATACTAAAGAAGCAGTTCAGAGGCCTGAGTTATGGTCTATTGCCAAAGATTACCTTGATGGCTCTTCTTGTCGTGACTTGGTTGATGTTTATCATAGTTCCCCACTCAGAATTAATCAAAAAATCAGAGAATACTTAGCGGGTGCGCCACATTGGGAGGATTATCTTGATGCGATTGTTGATAAGCACGATGTTAGACTTGTTTATTTGATTGGCAAAAAATTCTCTACCAATTTCGACGGCAATAAAGAAAATTCAATGTATCTTGCTATGGCTGTAGATATGATGTCTTCGTTAGTGCTTGGCTATGAAATCGGTACTGAAGATTCTATGGAAACTTGGATGTATTTATTGGATAGATTGAATTGTCGTGGAATTATTTCTCCTGTATTTATGTACAATGGTTCGCAGATGATTGAGCCAGCTGTAAAAACGGTTTTCCCATTTTCAAACGTTAGAGTGTTTTTCCATAGAGCATATAGAGACAATGAATTGAAATGCTGTTTATCGCGAGTAAATTTCAGCGATAAATTGATTTTTGATTCGATTAAATCTTATGAAGGATTAAAAAATAATAATCTATCGAATTATTTAAAGAGAAACTTTGATTATACTTTTTCTGATGTTTTGCTGAATTCTAAAGAGTTGGTATTTAAAAGACTCAGAGAAAGATTGGAAAACCCTAATAATATCAGAGCTGAGGGATTGATGAGAAACTTCCAGGATAGATTTGAAAAATTCCATATGATTAAAGAAGATCCTCATCCAATTATCAATGGGTGGATTGCCAATAAAATGATGGATAAGCTTCAGTTTGGTTATAGCCGAATTGCTTTATATTCAAGATTGCCAGTTTCAGTTAATTTTAGTGATTTTAGTTGTGGCAATAAACCAAAAATCAATAAAATCAGAAAAAATGACCACAATCTCAAACAATTTATAATTGAAGTTGGGATTAGAAGTCTTCAGATGCCAGTATTCTTCTCGAAATGCGAAATGCAATTGGACAAATGTGCCATATTTGATTTTGCAAATTAATTTAAGCTGGTCTTTTGCATTCCTCAACATCATTTGATGGGCTATTTACCAAAGTACTAACTTCATAATAATTAAAATCTTCTGCTTTTGTAGAGTCTAATAATTCTCTAATTTCTTTGCTATTGTCTGATTTCACATCAAGCCATAAGTCATAATTATTTTTGTCTAACATTACGGGCATTCTGTGGTGAATTTCTGCAAATTTTGATTTTGGCGATGTTGTAATAATAGTAGCTGATTCGATTATTTCACCTTCTGGATTTTTCCAGCTGTCCCAAAGTGCAGCAAAAGCAAACGGCTGTCCACCATTATTTGAAACGAAGTAAGGAACTTTAATTTTACTGCCTTTAAGCGCTTTCCATTCGTAGTAGCCATCAGCAAAAATAAGACACCTTTTCTTTTTAAAAGAATTTCTGAAAGAAGGTTTTTCTTCTAAAGTTTCAGCTCTCGCGTTGATTAATGAACTACCAATTGTCATATCCTTAGCCCAATATGGAATTAATCCCCAGCGAGTAAAAGTGAAATTATCAGGATCTTTGCTAGTAATAGCAAGTACACTTTGAGTAGGAGCAATGTTATATCTTGGCGATATATTTAATTTAATTGGATTTTTATTCACCAATTTTTCGATATCTGATGTTTTTGCTGATAAAGCAAATCTTCCACACATAATTTCTCCTAATATAAAATATAAGTTATTAAAGAATTAGTGTGAAATATATTTTTTATAATTAAATAAAAAAAGTTAATCATTTATTAAATTGATTTCTACTTTTGCTCCACCTTTAATAGAATTGCTGAGCTTTATTGAGCCCTCGTGACGCTCTATAATCTCTTTTATCAGGAATAGTCCCAATCCAGTACCTTTTTCGTCTGCAGTCCCTAAATTGCTTTGAATTGCCTCAGAGTTGTTGAATTTTTCAATCAAATCTGACGTGAATCCTTCTCCATTATCGGAAATTGAAACAGTAACAAATTCGGAATTACTATTTATTTCAAGATCTATTTTCCCATCAATTGGAGTAAATTTAATCGCATTCATCAAAACATTTCTCAATGCAATTTCTAGCGCATATCTATCAGCAGAAACCTTAGTTTCCACTTGCGATGTAGTGATTTTGATGTTTTTCTTTTCAGAAAAAGAGGAACACTGATAAATCACTTCTTCGACTAATCTATTTAAATTGAAATCATCGTAATTTATGGTATATCGGTTCATTTGCATTCTGCTCCAATTGAGAAGGTTCTCAGTAATCACCTTAATTTTAAAAGCAGTATCCATTGTGTTTGTAACCAAGTAATCTTGAATATCAATTTGGTTTTCTTTCTTGTTTTTAAGAATTGTTGAAAGCGAATAAAATGAATTAACTGGGCTCATAAGGTCGTGTGAAATAATTGAAAAGAGCTTTTCTTTTGATTTGTTTGACAATGTCAATTGTCTTTCGCGCTCAACTAAATCCTCATTTAAGAATTCAACTTCAATTTTTTGGTCCTGAATAATGGCATTTTGCTCATTTAATTCTTTTACGGTGTTTTCGATAAGAATATTTTTTTCATTTAGAACTTTATTATCTTTGCTTTTTCTTCTTAAAAAGTAGAAAATTGCGACAATTAAAGCAATTGCCATAATCAGAATAGTTTTATATAATCTGGAATTACTTTCTTCTTTATCTTTTAGAATTGCTAATTGTTCTTTTTCTTGAAGAATAGATTTTTCCTCAATTTCTTGGTGCTTTATTGTCAAATCCTTTAGAATTTGGTCTTTTTCGTAAATATCCAAAGAATCATTTTTTTGAGCAATCATTAAACTATTCAATTTCTCTTTAGTATTTAATAACTCAATTTGCTGATTTTTTCTGATTAAATCGACATTTTTTAGCTGCAAATCTTTAGTCAGCAATAAGTTCTCTTTTTCCTTCACTTCGAGTTTACGCCTTGACTCAAGATTTTCAATTTTAACTTTATTATCAATTGAGAAAATAGAATCCTGCAAATCACGAGCTTTTCTGTATGATTCAAGCGCTTTTTCAAATTGCTTATTTTCTTCGTAATACTCGGTGAAACCTAAATGGAGATATCTCAAACCATCATTATTTTTGGTTTTTGTAAATAATTCTAAAGATTTATTGAGATAATCAAAGGATTCTTTCATCAAAATTGATTTTGAACTATCGGTTAATGCATTGTCTTTTGATTTGCAGATTTTTATATCGCTTTGCCCAATATTCAAATAAGCAACTGCAATTGAGTTTCCAGATTTTAATTCTTTAAAGTATTTTAATGATTCAGAATAATATTCTTTTGCTTTTAAATAGTCCTCATTTTCGTAATATACATTTCCTAAATTGCCTAAAGCTGTTGCAATAATTGCTTTATCGTTGGCTGTTTTGCCATAATCTAGGCTCTTATTATGATATTCGATAGCTTTGTCATAGTTCTTCAAATTGAAATAAGCTGTTCCAATATTAATGTAAATATCATAAATTCCACTTTTTTCATTTGTTTTTTCAATAATAGATAGAGCAAGCAAATGATGTTCTAACCCTTTTTGATATTGACCATCTCTAACGTAAACTTGTCCCATTTGAGAATAATCTTTTGCAGCTTTAGATAAATTATTAGTTTCTTCGTCGATTTTAAGAGCTTGGGTATAGTAATTAATAGCTGATGGAAAATCCCCTTTTCTAAAGTAAGCAAAACCAAGCTGGGAGAATGCCTTAGATCTTCCAGCAGGATTATTTGATTTGGAAAAAACATCAATAGAAGAATTCAAATATTTAATAAAACTATCAAAATCTCCCTTTTGCTTATAAATCATTCCTTTAATTAAAAATGCGTTGCCGAGCATCTCATCAAGAGAATTTTCTTCGCTGATTTTAATAGATAAATTAATTAAAGTAAGTGCTGAGTCAGCATTTTTATTAATTAAACTCTCAGCTAACTTGTTCAGTTGAATAGCATTATTGCGAAATTCACTTGATTTGGTATCAATTTTTTCGGTGCTACTTAGTGGCTCAGGTTTTTTAGAATAAACCAAAGCAATTAGCGAACTGGTCAATAGTAAAATTACTAAAATGCCTCTTTTTGCTCTAATCATAAATACTTACTTTAATAAAAAATTATAACACTACAAAATTATTAAAACATTACTAATTATTTAACAAAAATTTAGATAATCGATAGAAATATTTGAA
>CAIWET010000146.1 GCA_903911805.1 uncultured Ignavibacteria bacterium
AGTAAAAAATTAACAAATAAACAAGCAATATTTTAAAACTTATTTGTTTATAACGATAGAAATTAATTGAAAGTAAAAATCAAGAATAATTTTACCTTATGTTTTAAAATAATTTTCTTAATTTTAAAAGTTATTATTTTGGAGAATTTATGAAATATACTTTTTTAATATTTATTAGCATTTTACTTGCTTCGTGTGCTCCTTCGCTTACCAGATTTGAATACAAACAACCGTTGGTGAATAAAAATCTTAGTGATTGCAAAATTCAAATCAACATTGAAGATGCAACTTTAAAAAACATCAAACCAATTGCTAGAGGAAGATTCAAAGATGATGGATTTACTAATGGATGCAGAGAAATCTAGATAATTAATCTTATTCAACAAGAGGCTTGTAATTTAGGAGGAAATTTAATCAATCTAACTAAAATTCAACGTTCTGGATTTATGAGCGATTGCTTTAGAACATATTATGACATATATTATTTCAACTCTGATTCGATGCGAAAAGAAATCAAACCAACAACAAATTCAGATATTTTCACAAAATTGAATAAAATTGACACAGTTAAAATAAATATGAATTATTGGGATTTTTCTTTTGAAGCCGGATTTGGGAGCGTTAACTCTGGTAATAGATTAGAAATAGCAAAATCGGTATTGGATCCTGTACCTAATGGATTGTCAACTCAAACTTTGGGAGGTAAAATAGCTTATAATACTGAATATCTTGGTTCAGAAATAAAATTTAATTATATGATGTTTAATGCCACAAAAGAAGGTTATGACCCTTTAAATTTCTACAATGATCTAAATGTTTATGCCGGATTAATTATTTCTCCATATACATTTAAAGGAAATAGAATTTGGACAAAATTCTTTATTCACGGAGGATTGATTTATAATAACTTTTCTATTTCTAGTGAAGTTCCAGGAGCAACAAATTTCAATAATGCATCAGGAATAGGCTTTTATGGCGGAATAGGAGCAGATTTTCTTCAAAAAGAAATGCTTATTGGTTGCTCTTTAGATTATGAAAATGTTTCAGCAAAATATTCAAATTATGATTTTCAATATAAGTTAGAAAATATAGTTTTCAGAATAAATTTTGGATATAGGTTAGAAATTAATAAAAAATAATTCAGCACAAAATCTATTTTCATACGTTATATTAATTTGAATATGTTTTTTCAATTAAAAGTAATTGACAATGGCGAATAAATCGATTTCTCAAGTAATTTTATCTTTAATATTCATTATTGGATTTTATTCAATTTCATATTCTCAGCCAACTGAAAACATACTTTATGAAGATGAGACAACGCCATTTAAAAAGCTGATTGGCGATACCTTACAAATTAAAAATCAAGAAATTTATGTTCCTGCAATGCCTGGTGCATATACCTATAAATATACAAGAATGCAAGACAGTGCATATACTTCTGCACTAAAGCTCAGAGTTCCTCTAGACTCAAGATTCCACAGCGACTTAAGGCAATTTTTGCCACAGGCACAAAATAAAAATGAATTATTAAATACAAAGTCTGTTGCTCAAATTATTAAAGATAATTTAGATTTGCCAGCAAAAATGTTTATGCCTTCAGCAGTGGAAATGACAATGCACGACTATAATCTTATGCAGGCTAGTTACATCCCATTTGTAAAAACGCAACAAGTTGGAGGAATGAAAGTTTCTTTAGGAGCAATTGCTATGTTCCTTGGATTAATTGAAGATACATCACCAAATATTCCTTATTCCTTATACGAAACTTCAGAAGTAGAGGTTGTCATTTACTCAGTGCAAGCCTCTGTAATCGCATCGCTTTATAAAGGAGTGCAGCTTCCTGGATCATACAAGTTATTCTGGAACTTTAGAGATGACAAAGGCAGAACCCAGCCTTCAGGTGATTATATTGCAGAAGTCAGAATCGGCAAAGACCGCACTGTACGAAAAAGAATTTATATCCCTTAAAATTTTACACCAATAGAAAATACTAAATTAGCAATTACTCTTCTTTTTAAGATTCAAAATACTTAAAATTTTATTCTTAATTCTCAATGAATCAATACCACTTTTAAAAATTTCTTAATATTAGAATTCAATATTACTATTGTCTTTGTTTAAAATCAAATATGTCATATTTCTAACTTCTTCATTATATACTTTAAAATCATCTGAAAATATGTCAGTTTTAATATCAGAAAAAAAATGGAGTCAAATAAAAATCCATTTACAATTGAGTTTACTTGTAAATGGATTTTTTCAAAAAAAGAAAATACAATTGTTCAAACCAAACATTTTTTTTAAATAAGCATAATTTTAGCTAAAAAACACTTTATGAAATAAAATTACCTTACAATTTGATATTTATATTTCCTTATGAGATTTAAAAATAATAAACATCCAGTGATAAATTAAATAATACATAATAGCATCAGAAAGTAAAAAAATAGTATCAATATTTTTAGTTAAAACTACACCGATAATTAAAATAGGTAGTATAAAATTAACAAAAACATCAATAATCTTAAATTTAATAAAATAATGACTTTTTCTAATTTCATCGTTTCGTGATATAAAACCAAATATTGAACCAATTAAAACAGTAATTAATGTATTTTTCTCAAAATCAAAAGAAAGAGAAGTACATATTACTAATGCAAATGTAAAAAAATGTGTTATAAAATTGTTCTTCATAATATACCTAATTATAATTCTCATCGTATTTATTAGCTGAAACTCTCAATCCCTTTAAGAAAGATGCTTTACAAGCACCTTCCCATGCTTTTCTCATTCTCTTTTCAGAATTTGCTTCATCTAATTTTCCATTTTGTTTAATTTCGTCATAACATGCTTTTGACCAATGAACTAAATATCCAGCAGCATCAGCTTGTAACATCGTTAAGCATGGATTTGGTTCATTAGGATTAGCGACCGTAGTATCTGGACCTGTTAGCTTTTTATCTTTCCAGAATTCTGCTGAATTTTTTAATATATTTAAAAAATTACCAGACAAAGATCCTGAATTTACACTATCATTGGGCCAGCTAATTGTATTCCATATCTGCTTTAAAGAATCAGAATATTGGATAAAAGAATTAAAAACATAAATGTTTGTTTTATTTGAGAAATCTGTGTTAAAATACTGCATAACACTAGTTATAAAATTCTTTTCTGCTGTTAAAAGAGTGTTTTGCCAAATTGAAGATATGGTTAATGAATCGTACAATTGAAGTAATCTTGTTCTATTGTTTGTGCTTGTTAGGAAAATATCTATTATTACTGAATCAATATTTGTAATATCAGCATCAACAATCCAACCTGATACATTGTTAAAAAATGCTCTATTGACTATTATAAATTCGTTTAATTCCGATAAATTTGATATTTTTTTTACTGTATCCCAATTTGCGAAATAATAGTTTAATGCATTAGAATGCATGTATCCTGGGATTAGGGTTGAAGAATCACAAGGTATTGAAAATTCAGTTATATTATTTTGTAATAGTTTATTATCATTGCAAGAAAACAAAAAAACCAAAAAAGATACAACTGAAAAGCAATATGCTAATTTTTTCATAACTACTCCTAGAGTAATGTTGATGAAATAACTGCATCACTTTATCGTCACTTAATTATCGTAAAGTTATGCGAACAAAGTACTTTCGATTGGGTTATTGAGGAAAATCCTGACCGATTAAATTCTTTAACCCTTTTTTATTGAACCCTCATATAGAAAATCCCTTTCCTTAATAAAACATTAACAAACAAGACTTTTTTTGTATTTTGTATTTTGTATTTTTTGTACAAAATCAACATTATTACATTTCATACATAAACCAATTGTAATTTACAAATATTTTCAATACATTCCAAATAATATTTTTAATAATTTAAATAAGTAAAACCAACTTAATTATAAAATCATTAGATGACTTTAAATTCATCCAATAAATCGTATCTACATCTTAACAAACTTCTCAAATCTATTACCAAGTTTGATGAAATATGTTCCAGCCGAGAGATTAGAAATATCAATTCTTAAATTCCCCTCTTGAGGGGTGGCAGACGAAGTCTGACGGGGTGGAATCTTCTCGCCTAAAACATTAAAGATTTCAAGAGAAACCCCCTGACCTCCTTTGAAAAAGGGGAACGAAATTTCAATATAATCTCTAGCAGGATTCGGATAAATCAATGAACTTATATCTGAGTTATTTTCATTAATATCAGTTGTATTTTTAAATATTGGTAATTGGTTAAAGTCTTTCATCATTACTGAATTTAATTCTGTTGAATCTGTTTTAAACCATTGAGATAAAACTGAGCTATAAACTTGTCTATAATCATTTATCATTTTTAAATTTCCATTATCAAGATTTTTCAAACTTGGATAAGCACCTATTATTCCAGGATTTACATTTTTCCCAATCACAAATAAAGGTGCAGCAGTTCCGTGGTCTGTTCCATAACTTGTGTTTGACGCTACTCTTCTTCCAAACTCCGAGAAAGTCATTGTAGCAACTCTATCTTCAATACCATTTAATTTCAAATCATTTTGGAAAGCAAGAACAGCTTCAGATAATCTTTGAAGCAAAGTTGCGTGTGTGCCAATTGAAGTATCATCTGATTGCACTTGGTTGGAATGATTATCAAAACCACCTAATTGAACTATATATACTCTTGATTTTAGTCCACCCGCAATCAATCTTGCAACAATTTTTAATTGATTTGCCAATGTATTATTTGTTGGATAAGTTGATAAATTTTTAGCTTTATTTGCAGCATCCTTAATTTGTTTGGAGTATTGTTGAGAATCAAGTTGCACTTGTCTTAAAAATTTAACTTGATCACCATATTTCCCTACTAAATTATCATCGAAAGGTCCTGTAGTAGAGCCATTTACCAATTGGTAAAATGAATCAGGATCACTAATAGCAATCCCCATATTTTCACTATATCCTTTTAAACCCAATGCAACTGTTGAACCAATTTGAATAGCTAGTGGATCATCCATATTCCCTAAATTTTCAGGGTAATCTGGATATTCATAATTTAAATATCTGCCAATCCAACCAGAAGTAAGATATTGATTGTATTCAGAACCCGTCATCCAAATATCTGTTGCTCTAAAATGCGAGAGATTTGGAGTTGGATAGCTGATTCCATTGCAAATAACTAATTTGCCATCATCCCAAAGCGATTTAAATCCAGTTAAAGACGGATGTAAACCTGTATTTGAATTTAGATTTAAAATTTTATCTTGCTTTATCACTATATTGCTTCTCAAAGAATTATAAGTATCATATTGATCTAATGGAATTACTGTATTCAACCCGTCATTACCACCATTGAGCTGAATCATTACTAATACTTTATCTGTATCCGAAAGAATTTTATTATAACCATCTTTAATCGGATATGCATTTAATTTGAAACCATTCATTAAGAAAGGAACTGTCACTAAAGGGGCAAATCTTTTAACAAAATTTCTTCTATTCATTTTTCTTTTCCTTTCTTATGATAATTGATATTCAGCCATACGTAGCATAAATTTCAGCAAATTATTTAACTTGTTTTTAACAGCATTTTTTGCATTAGTATCGTTTGGTTTATCTATATAATTCTGCCAAATTCCATACCATTCATAAATTGGCGATCCTTGCATTAACACAGTATCTCCCAAATAATCCAATTGTTTTTGTGACATTTGTTTATCAAACAAAATTTCAGATAATTCTTTTACCAAAACTTCTCCGGTTTGTGGCAATGTTGTATATTTTTTTACAAATTCAATTATATCCCAAGTAAAAGTTGAACCATAATATTTACTTCCTAAAACTAATGCATCTGTGTATCCATTTCTATTAGGTAATGTTGAAGTATTAATCCATAATTGATAAAAATCAGGTGTTTGGTAATACGCAACCCATCCTGCCACACTTGGTGGATCTAATAAGTTCATTTCTACTAATGCTGATGATATTATTAATTTATCTAAAAATGTATAATATCCAACTGCATCTGTTTTTTCATCAGGGAGTTTTAATTCAAATGTTTTCAATGAAGAAGTAATGAAATCAATTGGACTTTTAATCATTGTCCAATAATTCGCTGGATCAAAAAAGTGTTCACTTTTAAAAAGTGCAGATAAAACTGGTAATATCTCAAAATTATTATTTCTCAATATTTCTGCTAATGGCTCAATAACATTTTTTTCTGTAAAATCATCAATTTCATAATAAACAAACCATCTATAAATTTTTCTGCAATAATATTTGGAGGTTTCTTCCTGTTTGAAAATCATATCAATCAAATCGTTCAATTCGTCATCACCTGCATTAATGCCAGTTCTACCTTTAATTACTGTATTTTGATAGGCACTCGAAAAAGTTTTATCTTTAGTGTCGTGTTTTGTGCTATCAAATATTGTTTTCAATTGATCTCTTTGATCTTTCCAACCGGTTAAAACTCTAGCTGCTGCTTTTATATCATCTTCGGTATAATTAGTATAATTTCCAGGAGCAATTTCAATTCCTTTTCCAATTGTGAAAAGCTCTTGAAGCTCTCTTGCAAAGTTCTCGTTTGGCTTGCCATTAACATTCGTATTGCCATTGAGATATCTCAACATTGCAATATCTTTTGTTATGCCTTTTATCATCTCTTTGATATTTCCAAGTGCATATTTTCGCAAATGTGAGTAATAAATATATACATATCTCGCATCTTGAACAGTATCTGCTTCAGTTACAAGCAAATTATGCCAAAAAAGAACCATTTTCTCGTGAATATTAAATCCGGATTTAAGCATATTACTCAAAAACCAGGCTTTCATTTGTCTTAAGTATAATCCATTATTTTGGCTATCTAATGCTTTATCTGTCCAGGAAACTCCTGTTGTTGGATAAACTGGTGGAAGAGCATCAGCAGTAGTGACTAAAAGAGAATTGATTAATTCATTTAAGCTTTTTTTATTAATCAGATTAAATTCAGAATTAGTTAGTCCAAAAGTAGTTCTTCTTGCTAAATGTTTTTTTTGAGTAATTCCAAATTCACCATTATACTCTTTTAAACCACTCAAAACACGAGGTGTATTCTTGTTTTTTAGATTTAAGTCTTGATTGCTCTTATTTGCAAAAATTAGTAATTCTCTTCTTTTCATATAACCTCAATAATTTAAAATTATTTAAGAAATTTTTTTAATATTG
>CAIWET010000147.1 GCA_903911805.1 uncultured Ignavibacteria bacterium
ACTAATAATAATTATGTAACAATACTATTTCCAAACACTAAAATCATATCCAAACTTAGCTTTTAAAGCTAAAACTCCAGATTTTAAATCAGCAAATGAATATATTTCTCCCTCAATTCCAAAATGAAAATCAGTTAAAAAATATATATTATATCCAACTGATGCATAATAAGTATTAATCCATTTTGTTGAAGTGGAGGTTTCGTTAAATGCAGTTAATTGAGAATAAGTATAACTTGTTCCTAAAGCACCATTCAGTTGAATTCCCCAGAATTCCATATTTAACAAAAACATAATAGGAACTGCACCTGTGCGGATTTTTAAATCAGTTGTCCCAAATTCTGTAGTTTTATTATTTTCGTCAATTTTATTAATTTGCAAAAAAGCTGTACTTAAACCAATATTTAGCTTGTGGTCGGGTTTCCATAAAAATCTAAATGATGGATATATAAATCTTGAAGATGATTTTATATTAATTTTATTCAAATTTGGTTTGATATTTTCAACCATTCCACCACTTATTTCAATATTGAATGTATAAGTAGAGTCTTCCTTTGCTTCAAGTTTTAAAACGAAGAAAAGAATAAAAATTACTAATAGCAGACGCTTAATTATCTTGACTGTAATATTCATAAGCCACCTGCGATGGATAATTTGATAAAATGCCGTCAAACTTACCTTTTTTTATAAAAGTACTTATAAAATCAGGGACATCCAAAGTCCAAACAAATGCTTTTTTGTTTCGCTTGTGTAATTCATCAAGAATTGCATCATTCAACCCCAAAGTCCATCTTGGAGCCCAATAGCTATAGCAATCAATATCTATTTTATTGAAATCAAGCTCTAATAACGATGTATAATTGCAATAGTCCTTAACTTGTTTATAGCCATCTAATAATTCAGCATCTGCCAATCCCAAAACTATTTCAAGAGTTCTGCCTTTCTTTTTTGCTAATTCAAGATATTTCTTCTGAATAGGTGCTAATATTTTAAGAGCTGCCGGAGACTTTACGTCAAGCCAAACTAGCTTCAAATTAGAATTATTAACAACTGCTTCTAAAGCTTCTTCAAGCGATGGAATTTTTTCTCCATTTTTTAATGTAGCAAAACTTTTTAATTGCTTATAAGTATAATCAGATACTTTTCCCAAAAGATAATCTTCCAAAACTAATCTTTTATTCAAATATTCATCGTGGAAAAGAACAGGAACGCTGTCGCTTGTTAGTCTTACGTCAATTTCGATGCTATTTGTACCAAGAATTTCACAATATTTAATCATTTCTGATGAGTTTTCGGAACAAGGAAGTCTATCTTGATTTCTGCCACCACCACGATGAGCAATTATATACTTGTCGGTATTTGCCAGTGGTTTATAATATTGAAGTTCTATTTTGCGATTAGTGCCATCCATATCAAATGTGCCAGAAATATAAATTGAATCACTTTTTATTCCATTTAATATTTGCTTAGCTCCTGAATCCTGATTGATTTTCAAAGAAATTTTGCCAATATTGCTATTAACTGCAAATCTCCAAAAACCCTCAATTTTAATATCATTATCTTTTTTTCCAACTTTGGTAATTGAATAAGAAATATTAGATTGGAAAAATATTGACAAGCCATTTTTAATTTGCTTTATTACAGCTTTTTCTCCAAATTCACTTTTGCCACGCTTAATAAGATAAACGCCTTCGATTAGATTTAATTTATCAGTTGAAAGTGAATCAGTTCCACTTAAATTTGATGAATAATCAGGAATTGTAATAGGCTCCAGAGCTGGAACGCAAGAAGCTAAAATTATAACTGCAATAATGATTAATAAATATCTCATAGCGTAAACCCAAATGAAAATTCAGGATAAAGCAAGTATTCATCAACAGTCGAAAAAGATATCCAGGATTGATAATAGAATTTATTATAGTTTAATTTCAATGAGGTAGAAACCCAATGCTCTTTCCAAAGTGGTTGCTCCACAGAGAATTTAAAAGTTAGACCAGAAAATTTTTGGAAAGATTCACCCAAATATTGGTCATCAGAAGTTGTATAGATGTAATTGCTCTCTAACTCAACTGCCGAGCTAATTTTCAAATCACCGATGCTGAAGCCAGCATGAACTTCAGGAGCTATAATTCCACCAGTAGATTTAATATTGAAAGCTGAAAAATTGAGATGGCCAAACCAAATTGAAGTTCTTAGACCCACTCCCAACGAGATATCATTATTAATAAAATTATAGAAATATCCGAGAGTACCAATATTCGCTAAATAATTGGAACCCATATCCAGGCGAGCAAAGGAATTTTTAGAAAAAGCAAGTTTAACACCGAAATTTAAAAAAGGGGAACTATTAATTTCTTCTTCCACTACCGCAGTTGGAAGGTAAGTCAAACTGAGGCCAACATTATAATTGATGTCCCATTGATTCATTACCTTTGGATAAAAATAAAAATTATTCTCTTTTGAGCAAAGTCTTGAGCTAATCAAGATAATCGCAAAAAAAATAAAAATAATTTTTATTCGATTTTTCATACTGAGTCTTGCACAAACGTATTATTTTTCAACTCAAAAAACTCAACTTCGCCAGTTTCAAAATGGTAATAACCGCCAGCGATATGAATTTCTTCTTTTTCTAGCTTTTTTCTTAATAAAGCAGAATTTTTGCAAATCTCATCGCATTGGTGTTTAACATTTTCTATTATTGTTTCAGCAATATAATTATCACTATAAATCAATTTTTGCTTTGCTCTTAGAACACTCGGCATTATTGCCTTAACAAGAATTGAATCAGATTTATCGTGTTCAAAATCATCGATTGCTTTAAGTACAGCGCCGCAAGATTCGTGCCCCATAATCAATAAGAACTTTACACCCAGGGAAGTTACAGCAAATTCAAGCGAAGCCAAAGAAACAGTATCAATAATATTTCCGGCATTTCTAACAATGAATAAGTCGCCAATTCCAGTATCAAAAATGTATTCAGAAATCACTCTAGAATCAGAGCAAGTCATAATAGCAGCAAAAGGATTTTGTTCATTTTTCAATTCTTTACGTTGCGTAACAAAATCGTGGTTAATTCTTAATCCAGCAACAAATCTGCTGTTTCCAGCTTTTAGAGTATCAAATATTTCGTCAACCATTTACACCACACAATAATATTTTCATTTTTATATTAAAACGAATGAGTGGGTTATATCTTTTTTTATTTGGGTATTGGGTAGTGGGTATGGGGTTTAGGAAGAGGAAGAGACGAGAAAAAGAAGATGGGAAGTTGCGAAATGGAATAAAGCTCCTTTAGGAGCGAAATTTTTGTAGCAAAAGGGCAAACCTAAGAATGAAAAAGCTCCGTTAGGAGCGGCCTGTTTTAAAAAATATGGATTAGGTCGCACCTAGCGGAGCTTCGGGGTGTGTCTGGTAAATTATATTTCTACTAATAGGTCGCAACTCCGTTGCTGAAATAAAAAAGCTCCCCGTTTTTTGGTGGGGAGCTTGAAGTTAAGCATATTCAAATGATTTAGCTTGAATAATCCTTTTGGGTTTGCCATAAATAATGCTTTGAACGTGAGATAATGTTTTGATATCAAAATTCTCTTCTCCGCAATTAATACAAACATTAGCAGGTATATTGTTTACGACTAATAATTCACCATCAATAGTATATACTTTATCTACTTTTTTATTCTCAAATTTATCTGAGCCACAAATATCGCATTTAAACATTTTATCTCCTTATTGATAAATCAACAAATTTATCTTCATTGGGTTCATAGACGGTAATTATTTTTAGATATTCTAAATTATTAGTTGTAACCTGTAAGTGTAATACTTTATTGCCATTTGAGAAACCCAAAAGTAAAGCACTTGGAGAGTATTTATCTTCAGGATATTCCTCAATTATTATAGCATTGCTACCAGCTTCTTCAATCTCAAAAAAGTAAATTTTTCTCTCAATTGCTCTTTTAAAAGCGTGAGACGACAGTTCTATTTTACCATCAATAAAAAATTGCCTTATTTCTTGAATATTAATCATTTAATATTAAACGATTTTTGATTTTTTATATTATAATTTTAGGGTATTGGGTAGTGGGTATGGGGTTTAGGAAGAAGAAGAGAAGAGGAAGAGAAGAGGAAAAGAAGATGGGAAGTTGCGAAATGGAATAAAGCTCCGCTAGGAGCGAACTATTAGTAGCAAAAGGCAAACAACAAGTATAGAAGCTCCGTTAGGAGCCACCTGTTTTTAAAAAATATGGATTAGGACGCACCTAGCGGAGCTAGAGGAATATCTGGTGAATTATATTTCTACTAAAATGTCGCAACTACGTTGCTGTAGGAAGAAAAAAAAGCTCCCCGTTTTTTGGTGGGGAGCTTGAAGTTAAGCATATTCAAATGATTTAGCTTGAATAATCCTTTTGGGTTTGCCATAAATAATGCTTTGAACGTTAGATAATGTTTTGATATTAAAATACTCTATTTTAATAATTTTCTATTTTCAGATTTGAATAATATAGACATTTGTAAAATTGCAATTTTATTCAATCTAATTAATCTTTCTTTTTGAGGAATTCCGTCATTAATAAATACTGCGTTCAAGCTTTCGAGATTAGCTAAGCAAATTAATTCATTAATTGATGCATAATCTCTTATATTGCCTTTAAGCTCAGAATTTGCATCTCTCCATTGCTTTGCAGTTTGTCCAAAAAGTGCAATATTTAAAACGTCAGCTTCATTTGCATATACAATAGATGTTTGAATTGGAGTAAGCTCTAGCGGTACAAGATTTTGCTTTATGGCATCGGTATGTATTTGGTAATTGAGTTTTGCTAATTCGCGTTTTGCTGTCCATCCAATTTGTTTTTGCTCTTCCTCTTTTAAACGTTGGAATTCTTTTATCAAATATAATTCAAACTCAACAGAAACCCAACTTGCAAATTTAAAAGCAATATCTCTCTGAGCATAAGTTCCGCCGTAACGCCCTGATTTTGAAACAATTCCTTTTGCATTAGTTTCGCTAATCCATTTTTGAGGAGATAGCGTAAAAGCATTTAATCCTGCATATTTTTTAAACCCCTCGAATTCGAGGAGTTTAAAATCGGAATTATATAAGGTTTCCCAAATTCCTAAATATTCAATGGTATTTCGATTCCTCATCCAATTTGAAATTACTGCTGTCGGTTCATCGCTTTTATATCTGGCAATATCTGTTAATGAAATATATTCAGTTTCATTTATGTTCAATATTGAAATACTAGTTTGTTTTACATTAATTTTTGCCATTTTTATTTCTTTCAATTTCTACCTTATTTCTAGAATATTAATCATTTAATATTAAACGATCTTTGATTTTTTATATTATATTTTTAGGGTATTGGGTAGTGGGTATGGGGTTTAGGAAGAGAGGAGAAGAGGGAAAAGAAGATATTGCTCTAAAAACTCAATTTCTTCCATTTTTATATATTCTTGAGTAATTATCGGAGTTATTATCGGAGTTATGGAAATTTTTTATAAATATTTTTACGATGGCTAATAATGATCAATCTTAAAATTTGTTCTTCAATTAATTCACAACCTAGTCTATAGTCACCAATTCTAATTCGATAATAATTTTTAAAGCCAATAAGCTTTTTAATATTTGAAATATCGTTGATTGATTTCGCATTTTCTAACGATATTATTGTGGATTCTATTTTATTTAAAAGCTTATTATCATTAATAATATCAAGACTTTTAAGAAATGATTTGTCAAATTCAATTTTCATTTCTTCTTAGTTTTTGCATTATTAAATCTCTTGGAACTAATTCATTGGTTTTTTCATTATTCATCATTTCGCCTAGTGCTATATCTTCGAGTATATCTTTATCGATTTTAAGCACTTTGCCGCCCAATTCTTTAACAAGATTCGCAATTAGCTTACTTTTCTTCTTGTCAGATTGTATCATCATAGTCGTCATAAAAAAACCTCCATTTATAAGTTAATAATTGATTAACGATTTTTGATTTTTAATATTATATTTTTAGGGTAGTGGGTATGGGGTATGGGGTATGGGAAGAGAGGAAGAGGGGAAAGAAGATATTGCTCTAGGTCTCAATTTCTTACACTTGTCTATACCCAAAAAACAAAGCTCCCTTTTTGGGGGAGCTTTAAAATGGGGAAATTAATTAATAAGTTATCCAGCGACATATTGACAAATCATTTTATAATCGTTGTTTACTTTTATAAATACTGAGTAAAAACAACATTCCTTTTTGCCAGAGCAAAAATCTACAACAATATATTCACTTATGTCGGTTAAATTTGGACTATTGAATAGAGGTTCAATAATAGAATAAATAGGATTATCGTCTTTCATTGCTTTAAAATCAGATTTTGAAATTAGATAAGTATTATACTTGAAATCCTTTAATTTCCATGAAGTTAAATAAAGTGATTGCTCATTTGTACAGAGTTTTACATCTCTAATGTCAGCTACATTACCAAAATTTGCAAAATACTTATACAATTTTGGTTTATAAGCTTGGCAATCTTCCTTTTCAATGTCTTTGAAAAGTTGTATAACAAAATTAATAAATTCCGGTTCAGGTTTAATTTTATTCATTTTCTCTTGCTTTGGCTTTGCTTCAAGTCCAGAAAATACTATAAATAGTATTAATACTAAAGTTAAAATTTTTGTTTTCATATTATTGACCTTTATTTTTCTTTTTTAATGTTTTTAATTTATATTTACCAGCATAATATACTCCATTCCCTGCATCTGGCAAGCAATCATTCTGTATAATATCAACAATTTCAAGAGTTTCATTTTTTAAGATAAATTTGATTTGGCATATTGAAGTTTCATCAGGTTGATATATTGCTTCATTGCCGTTAATTATTGCTTTGCCTTCTGCTTCGCCCATATTTCTACCATTATAGCATGCGAACACAAAATCAAAAGTTTTATTATTTACATTAGAAATTTTTACCGAGTAATTTTTATTCTGTACCCATTTACCTTCCCAAGACTGAGCAAAGGATGTTGTTAATGCTAATATAAACATTAATACTAAAGTTAAAATTTTTGTTTTCATTTATTTTTCTTTTTAGTTAATATATAAACACCACTAAATAAATCTTCACCACAAGTAGAACAATCTTTGTTGAACTTAGCAGTTAATTTTTCATTTTTTACTGATAATCCAAATTCGCATCCATCTGAATTTTTAAATTTTATAATATTTTCAAATCTTTTTGCTTTTTCACTTTCTAAATTTAAACCACACATCTTGCCTGAAGCCTCAATTGTTAAAATTACATTTTTGTTATCAATTGATTTAATCAGAATTGTATTTTTTCCTTTTTTATATATTCCATCAATATCTTGTGAATATAAATTGAATGCAACAAATAGCATTAATACGATTGTAATTATTTTTGTTTTCATTTTTCCTTAATTGATAAATACTTCTAAATATATCTTCACGACCAAAAGCACATAGCTTTTAAACTTAGTTATAATTTATTTCTATTATTGTTAGTAAATATTCTAATCCTTGAGTATTCTTGAATTCAATTTTATTTACAATGAATTTCCTGTTTATTTAAATGAAAAATTGTTTATAATGCTCATAAAATTAATATTTTTTGCATATTATTAAAAACCCCATTTCCATTTAAAGTATTCATTAAAATCTACTTTATTATCCTTTAAAATAAAACTAAGTTTACTTATTATCTCTTCTATATAATCATCCTTTTCTTTTCCATACAAACTTCTAAATTTACTGAATTCATCTTTTTGAAGGTTATAATTTTTATTAACTAAATATTTGTATCCATTCTTCTCACCTTCTTTTTTAATAAAATATCCAATATCGAAATTTTGAGAATTTTCTTTATTACCTTTGTATATTTCTTTTTCACTTATTCCAATTAATAAATTATCCTTAATAAATATCATTTTATTATAAATTACTTCTCGACTTTTACATTTAAAATAATTTAAATTAATTAATCTCAAATTATTAAAATTGTATATTCTGGTTTCAGTTTGGCAATAATCTCCATCTGTACCATAATTTTTAATTTCATCGCTTTTAAATGAAATATACTTGGCTGTTTCATATTTTTTTAATATTTCT
>CAIWET010000148.1 GCA_903911805.1 uncultured Ignavibacteria bacterium
AAATAATATAGTTGAAATATATAGGATACTTTATAAATTCTGGAGAATAAATGAAAAAAGCAGTAATAATGGCCGGTGGATTTGGTACTCGACTCAGACCATTAACTATGACTATCCCAAAACCAATGGTGCCGATTTTGAATACACCGATGGTTGAGCACATTGTTAACTTATTGAAAAAACACAACATTAAAGACATTTTATCTGTATTATATTTCAATCCAGAATCAATCACTTCATATTTTGAAGATGGTTCAAAATTTGGCGTTGAAATGAAATACGTTCTTGCTCAGGCAGATTATGGCACTGCCGGCGCAGTTAGAAATGCTGCCGAACATATAGATGATAGATTTATTATTATCTCAGGCGACGTTTTAACTGATTTTGACTTAACAAAAGCTTTAGAATTCCACATTGAAAAAGGATCTAAAGCTACACTTTTATTAACAAGAGTTACAAAACCATTGCAATATGGAATCGTAATGACTGATGATGACGGTAAAATTACAAGATTTTTAGAAAAACCATCCTGGGGCGAAGTATTTTCTGATACAATCAATACTGGAATTTATATTTTAGAGCGTGATGTTCTTGATTTGATACCATTTCAAGAAGAATTTGACTTCAGCAAAGACCTTTTCCCATTAATGCTTAAAAACGATATGCCACTTTATGGTTATATCGCTGATGGCTATTGGAGAGATATTGGCAATCTTGAAGAATATAGATTTGGACAATTAGATGCAATTACTGGTGAGGTTGAAATCAATAAAAAAGGAATTGAAAAAGATAACCAATTTGTAGATGAACATACTAGACTTGCTCCAACAGCTAAATTAAGTGGTTCAAATATCATAGGACACAATTCTTCAGTTGGAGACCATACTTTATTGCATAATTGCGTAATTGGCAGAAATTGTTCAATTGGAAATGGCGTGAGACTTTCTGGAGTTACATTGTGGGACAATTGTTCAATTGGTGACTTTGCAGAAATTACTGATGCTGTTCTTTGCAATGATTGTAAAGTCGGAATTTCAGCTAGAATAATGGAAAACGTTTACATTTCAGTTGGATGTACTATTGAAGACAATGCAACAATTCTTCCTAACCTGAAATTATGGCCAATGAAACACGTTGAGTCAGGCTCAGTGCTTGCCACTTCTCTTGTTCAAGAAGGTAAATGGCTTAAAGAACTCTTTACTGATGCAAGAATTTCAGGTATTTCTAATATCGAAATTAATCCTGAATTTGGTGCCAAGCTTGGTGCTGCAATTGGTATGGCATTTGGTCAAAATTCAACTTTAGTTGTTTCTCGCGATCCAGATCAAGTATCAAGATTTATGAAACGTGCAATTGGAGCTGGATTGAGTTCAGTTGGTGTAAAAATCAATGATTTACAGACAACATCAATTCCACAAACAAGACAAGAATTGAGAACTGGAAAAATTCAGGGAGGTCTTCACATAAGAAAATCTCCAAGAGATCCTGAAATGACTGATATCATTATTTTCAATAAAGACGGTCGTGATATTTCATTGAGTCAAACCAAAAGTATAGAAAGATTCTTCTTTGGCGAAGATATTAAAAGAGCTCATTATAACAAAGTTGGTACAATTGCATTCCCTGAAAGAACAAACGAAATTTATATTCACAGATATATGCAATCTTTGAAAACTGAAGTAATTCAAGAGAGAAAATTCAAGATTTTAATCGATTATTCTTATGGATTGGCTTCATCAACTTTCCCTTATATTTTGGGAAAATTGAATGTTCAGGCATTATCACTACACGATTATGTTGATGCTACCAAATTTAAACCAGATCCAACAACAATCTCTCAAACAGGAGACGAAGCAGCAAAAATTATGCGTTCGCTCGGTTATGAGCTTGGATTTATGATGGAAACCGGTGCTGAGAAAATTTCATTAATTGACGAACGTGGCGTTTGGTATTCACCAATGAGACTTTTGACAATAGTTACTAAATTATTCTTAGAAACTCATAAGAACAGAGAACCATACAAGATTGCAGTATCAATAAATGCAAGTACTGAAATTGATATAATTGCAAAAGAATACAATGTGGAAGTAATAAGAATTAAAAATTCACATTCTGCTATGATGGATGCAACTTTAGACGAAAGCGTACTTTTTGTAGGTGGAGCTTGGGGCGGCTATATCTTTACAGAATTCTTATTTGCTTCTGACGGAATGTTTTCAGTTGGACAAATATTGGAAATGCTTGCTCAAACAAATATGAAGATTTCTCAATTAGACGAAATGCTTCCAAGAAGATACCAATATAGCGTAAGTGTAAATTGCCCTTGGGAATTCAAAGGAACAGTAATGCGCAAAGCTATGGAATATTCTACTAATCAGGAAAGACAATTAGTAGAAGGTGTTAAAATCTTTTTAGGAGATGATTCAGTATTAATCACTCCAGACAAAGAAAAACCCGCATTCTGGGTAATTGGCGAAAGCAAACAATACGACCAAGCTGTGACTTTAGCTAAAAAGATTAGCGGACTTGTTACACATTGGCAAGATAACGACTAATATGGATTTATCAAATCTGCTGAAACCGGAAAGAATTGCTCTTAAAGCAAATTTCAAGACAAAAGGGGAAGTTATAAACTTCCTCTTGAATCTTGCTAATAAGTCAGGACTTATTGTTGATCTCAAATCTGTTAAAGAAGAGATTTTGAAAAGAGAACGAGAAATGACTACCGCTATCGGCAAGGGTATTGCTATTCCTCACGCTAAAAGCAAGAATATCAAAGGGATACTTGCATCAGCTTGTGTATTAGAAACACCTATTGATTTTGATGCATTAGACAATCAACCCGTTCAACTCTGCTTTCTTATTCTCGGAAATGAAGCCAATATTGGTCAGCATTTACGAATTTTGAGTAAGATAAGTAGAATAATGGATAATGATGAATTTAGAGATAAATTGATAAATTCGAGAACTGAAATTGAATTTTTAAAACTTTTTAACGATTATTCTTAAAGAAAACACTTTTTAATCGTCTTTACTTTAATTTTTATTTGGAAAAAATTGGGATTTATTAAATGGTTAACCTAAATAATGCTTTTATTGAAGATTTGTACTATGAATTTTTAAAAGATCCGGATTCTGTTAATGATGAATGGAAGTCTTATTTTGCTAATTATAAGCTGGAAAACACAGCTGCAGTAACGCAGGTTGTGCGCGAATCAGTAAAAGTTGCTCCAGTGACGACTGCTTCAACTGCAACAAGCGATAATTTGCAAGCACTTTCTAATATTCAGCAAAAAATTGCTGAAAATATGGAATATAGCTTAAATGTGCCAACTGCAACATCAGCTAGAACAATTCCAGTTAAAGCATTAGATGAAAATCGTAGAGTTATAAATAAATATTTAGCAAAAGTAAAAAGAAATAAAATTTCCTTTACTCATTTGATGGCTTGGGCAATTATTAAAGCATTAAATAAATATCCTTTTATGAATGACTCATTCGTAAAAGTTGACGGTAAATCATATAGACAGAAAAATCCTCATATAAATATAGGATTTGCTGTGGACGTTGTCCAAAAAGGTGGAAACCGTATTTTATTAGTTCCAAATGTAAAAGAAGCTGAAAAGAAAACATTCATCGAATTCATCGATGCTTATGATAAATTAGTTGATAATTCCAGAAAAGGAAAAATCAATCCTGATGATTTGGTAGGAACTACTGTTTCGATTACCAATCCTGGAATGATTGGAACAAACTTTTCAAACCCAAGATTAATGCAAGGGCAAGGGCTAATTATTGCCACTGGCTCAATTGATTATCCAAATGAATTCAAAGCTGTTAGAAATGAAGTTCTAACTCAGTTGGCAATTTCTAAAGTGACTACAATCACATCAACTTATGACCATAGAATAATTCAGGGTGCTGAATCAGCAGAATTTTTGCAATATCTTAATAAATTATTATTAGGTGAAGAATTCTTTTATGACCAAATTTTTGCCAATTTAAAAATTCCATTTGAACCAATTAAGTGGACCGCAGATTCTGTTAAATATACAAGATTTGGCCAATTTGATGAGCACGAAATAATCGAGAAATCAGCTCACGTAATGCTTTTAATTAATGCTTATCGTGTTCGCGGACATTTACTTGCATCAGTTAATCCATTAGGTCACGCATCTTATTATTATCCTGAATTGGACCCATCTTATTATGGTTTCAATATTTGGGATTTGGATAGACTTTTTCACGCAGACGATAGCTGGAATAATAATGAAATGACTTTAAGAGATATAATTGAACTATTGAGAGATACTTATTGCGGGCATATTGGCGTAGAATTTATGCATATGCAAGAAAGCTCTCAAAAAGAATGGGTAAAAGAATATCTAGAAAGCTCAAGAAGTTCAATTAAATATTCGAATGAAGAAAAAATCCACGCTTTTAGAAAATTACTAACTGCAGAAGAATTTGAAAACTTTTTGCATACAAAATTTGTGGGACATAAGAGATTTTCACTCGAAGGATCCGAGTCATTAATTGTTATGCTTGATAAAATTAATAATATCTCTGCAAAAAATGATGCTCATTCTGTCGTAATCGGTATGGCTCACAGAGGAAGACTTAACGTATTGGCAAATACATTAGGTAAAAACTTAGAAAAAATCTTTGCAGAATTCGATGGAGAATATGACCCTTCAACGTTCCACGGATCTGGTGATGTTAAATATCATCTTGGCGATTCAGGTGTTTATGAATACGACAATAAAAGCTTGAATATCGTTTTAGCACCAAATCCATCGCATTTGGAATTAGTTGACCCTGTAATTGAAGGAATGGCAAAGGCAATTCAAACACAGATTTCTGACCACGATTTTTCTAAAGTAATACCAGTATTAATCCACGGTGACAATGCTTTTGCTGGTCAGGGAATTGTTCCGGAAACATTGAATTTATCTCAATTAGAAGGATATAAAACTGGTGGTACAATTCACATTGTAGTAAATAACCAAATCGGATTTACAACAACTGCCGAAGATGCCCGCTCAACTGTTTATGCAACTGACATTGCAAAAATGATTCAGGTACCAATTATTCACGTAAATGGTAACGACCCAGAGGCAATTACAACTGCAACAATTTTTGCTTATGAATATAGAAATAAATTTGGTAGAGATGTAGTAATTGATATACTTTGCTATCGCAAATATGGTCATAATGAAGGTGATGAGCCTACTTATACTCAACCATTGCTTTATAAAAAAATTCGTGGGATGAAACCAATAAGCGAGATTTATAAAAGCGAATTAATAAAAGAAAAAGTATTTACTGAAGATATTGCAACAGAAATAACTCGAGATATTCAAAAGAAATTTTATGATATCTTCATAAATAGAGCAGTTAATAAAAATAAACCAAGAGCCAAGAAAGAATATCATACATTCGATGTATTTGAGCCGGTTAACACTGCAATTAGCAATGAGGATTATGATTTGATTGCCAACGCAATTTCGACTGTTCCTGAAGACTTTAAGATGAATCCTAAGGTTAAAACACTCTTGAAGAAGAGAAGAGAAATGAGCTTTTCAGCAAAACCTGAAATTGATTGGGCTTTAGGAGAAGCATTTGGTCTTGGTTCATTAGTAATTGACGGAAATGAAGTAAGATTTACTGGTCAGGATTCCAGAAGAGGCACCTTTAGTCAACGTCACGCTGTATTAACAGATATCGAATCTGAAGAAATTTATACACCAATAAATCATATCAAAAACAATCAGCAAGAACTTAAGATTTATGATAGTCCTTTATCAGAAATAGCTGTTATGGGGTTTGAATTTGGTTATAGTATGTTGATGCCAGATAGTTTAACTATTTGGGAAGCCCAATTTGGAGATTTTGCGAATAATGCACAATCAATGGTTGACCAATTTATTTGTAGCAGTGAATCGAAGTGGCTTAAAACTTGTAATTTGACTTTATTATTGCCTCATAGCTATGATGGACAAGGACCAGAGCACTCAAGTGCAAGATTAGAAAGATATTTGCAGTTATGTGCCGAAGAAAATATGATTGTTGGAAATCTAACAACTCCAGCTCAGTATTTCCACGCTTTAAGAAGACAAGTAAAAGCAAATTGGAGAAAACCTTTAGTATTGATGACACCAAAAGGAATGTTAAGACATCCAATGGCAGTATCAATAAAAAATGATTTTATTTCAGGTGGCTTCCAAGAGATAATTGATGATAATAGAATTGCAGAAAAATCAAATGTAAATAGATTAGTATTTTGCACAGGTAAAGTCTATTATGATTTAATGGCTGAATTACTTAAAAATGAAGTTCGTAAAAATGAAATTGCAGTAATCAGAATAGAACAAATTTATCCATTCCATCATAATAAATTTTCAGAAATTCTTAAGGAATATCCAAATGCTCAGGAATTTATATGGCTTCAAGAAGAGCCAAAAAATATGGGTGCTTGGACATATATTTGCCACGAATTGGCAGAACATATTCCATTCCAAAATATTAAATATGTAGGAAGAAAAGCTGCGGCAGCACCAGCAACAGGATTTTATAAAAAGCATGTTGAAGAACAAAATGAGATATTAAGGTTATCAATTGAGTAAAATATTAGTCATAGAAGATGATAAATTGATTTTAAAATCGCTGATTATTATTCTTAATTCAGAGGGTTTTGAAACAATATCTGCTGAAAATGGACTTGATGGGATTGAGTTAGCTCTTTCTGAAAGTCCCGACTTGGTTTTGTCTGACATTAATTTGAAGGATATTTCAGGTATGGAAGTTTTCAATTCTTTGCGCAAAGATTCTAGAACAATTTCAAGCCCATTCATATTTATTTCTGGAATGTCAGAAATTGATGATATTAGAAAAGGAATGTCACTTGGTGCAGATGATTATATTGTTAAACCTTTTAAACAAGCTGATGTAGTAAATTCAATAAAAGCAAGATTACATAAAAAAGCAGAAAATGATAATATTCTTATTATGAAATTTGAGAATTTTAGGAAGAGTATTTCAAAGATGATTCCTCACGAGATGAGAACACCTTTGACAGGAATTCTTGGTCTTTCTGATTTTCTGATTAATGATATTGATAATTTAAAAAAGGAAGAAATTGTTGAAATTTTAAATCATTTAAATAATTCTGCAAAAAGACTAAATAATGTTATTATTAGATATATAAATTATTCTAAAATAT
>CAIWET010000149.1 GCA_903911805.1 uncultured Ignavibacteria bacterium
GTATGAATAAAAACGATAAAATTTTAGGAATAGATTTAGGTACTACAAATTCTGTAATTTCTGTATTAGAAGGTGCAAATCCTATAGTTGTTCCTAATAGTGAAGGATATAGAACAACTCCTTCTGTTGTTGGCTATTTTTCTCAAGGCAAACAAGTTGTAGGCCATATAGCGAAAAGACAAAATGTAATAAATCCATTGAATACATTTTATTCCGTGAAAAGATTTATTGGTTGCAAATTTGTTGATATAGAACAAGAAATTTCAAGAGTGTCGTATAAGATCCAAGCAGGTATTGATGGAACGATCAAATTTTTTTGTCCTATTTTAGAAAAAGAATTTAGTCCTGAAGAAATTTCTTCTATTATTTTAAAAAAACTAGTTAACGATACGAATATATTTTTAAAATCTAATTTTAAAAATATTATCTTAACTGTTCCAGCATATTTTAATGATTCTCAAAGAATTGCAACTCAAGATGCTGCATTGTTAGCCGGATTAAATGTTTTACGAATTATTAATGAACCTACAGCCGCAGCTTTAGCATATGGATTTGAAAAAAAGAAAAATGAAATTTTATTTATATTTGATTTAGGAGGCGGAACTTTTGATGTTTCGATCTTAGAAACATCAGAATCTTTATTTGAAGTTTTAGCAACTTCTGGTGATATTCATTTAGGAGGTGATGATTTTGATAGAGTTATTTCCGAATATATAATTAATAATTTTAAAATGAAATATGGAATTGATTTGAACTTAGATAAACAGGCCTTACAAAGAATTATAGAAAGTTCTGAAAGAGCAAAAATTGAGTTATCTACTTTACAATTAACTTATATAAATATTCCCTATATTTCTAAATATAACAATGAAACTTTAAATATTAATTACAAATTGTCTCGTATGGAATTTGATTCTTTAACAGAACATTTAGTAGCAAGATGTCAAACTCCAATTAAAAATGCTATAATTTCATCTAATATACAACTAGAAAATATTAACGAAATTATACTTGTCGGAGGTTCAAGTAGAATTCCTGCTGTAAGAAATTTGGTACAAAATATATTACAATTAAAATATAGAAATAAAACATTAAATGAATCTGTAAATCCAGATGAAGTTGTAGCTTTAGGTGCTGCAGTTCAAGGTGGAATTCTTTCAGGTGAAATTCAAGACTTAATTTTAGTTGATGTAACGCCATTATCCTTAGGTGTTGCTGTTGATGGTGGAATAATGGCTCGTGTAATTCAAAAAAATTCAAGTATTCCAATAAGGAAATCAGAAATTTTTAGTACTGTAAGTGATTTTCAAGAATCTGCTGATGTTCAAATTTTACAGGGTGAAAGAGAGCTTGTCTCACAGAATAAAATTATAGGTCAATTTACACTTCATGGTATTCCAAAAATAGCTAAAGGCGTTCCATTAATAAAAATCACTTTTGATATTAATACAGATGGAATTTTAGCAGTCTCTGCATGTGAAGAATCCTCTGGGATTGAACAAAATATAATAATTACTGGAACAGCAAATTTATCAAAAGATGAAATTTTACGTATTATTCAGGATGCTGAAAAAAATAAAACGTTAGATTATTTTTTGGTAGAATTTATAAATACTTGTAATATTTGTAATACAATTTTGTTATGTAATATTTATAAAAGAATTTATTTGAATTATATTCTAAAAATGATATTTTATTTTCTTTGTATTTTACGTTCAATTTCTTTAAATATACAAAATATACA
>CAIWET010000150.1 GCA_903911805.1 uncultured Ignavibacteria bacterium
AAATAATATAAGAACTGAAGCTCAAACAACTTGCCCTCCTAACTTGGGCAATATGAGTACATCGACTGCAACTTTGTCCGGTGCTAGGTATAGTGCAGAAGATTCATACGTTAATTATCAACACGGAATTAATAATGGCGAATATCAAATAATTATGGATTGGTCAACACTACATAATGGTAGTGATTATATTGAAGATAATATATTGAAAAAATTCTTAGAAAGAATAGCTGTTGAAGATATTGTACCTAAGATACCAGGTACATTTAGTTGTGATGTTAATGTCTATTTTTCAAGCACTTGCTACGCTAAAGTAAAATTAGCAGTTCATCTTGACAGAAACACACAGATTGCTTGTTGTTCTCCAAATATGGATTTAGCAGACCAAATAAAAAGCAAATGGGAAAATGGCGAAGAACATTTTTACTACAATTATACTCAACGTATTGCCTGTGGAACAAAATGTTGTAAACGTGTTTATCATTGCGAAAGAGTTCAAGATCCTGCAAATAATTGGTCCACAAAAGTATTTGATCCAGTAGTTTATACGGTATCTTCTTGTAGTGGACCAACTTCTTATATTGATTGCATCACTGGACTTCCAATAGAATGTGATACATCTGACGAATGTGGGTGGTAAATTCTGAAATTCTTAAAAAAAGTCTGGTTCTCATTAAATCAGACTTTTTTTATTATAGTATCATTTATATAAAACATACAAAATTATGGTTTTTTGAATTCTTTCCTTATGATTAATCAAAATTGGTGATAAATTTGAGAAGTTTGTGAAGATGTAAATAGATGTCAGACACCTTTGAGGTGTCGGACATCTGAAGAAGTTCTTATTTCATCCGATGACTTCAATTCATCGGATGAATACTTAAAAACTAACCCAAATCTATAAAAATCCCTGTTGCTTTAATCTCATCAATAAATGGATCGCCTAAAAGGAAGTATTCTGTAGAATATGTTTTTGGCTCAATTTCGATAAATTCTTTTTTTACATTTATTTTTGAAAATAATTTTCTATCAAAATATCCTATGCCAGAAAAAGAATCCGAAACTAAAGCTACATCGATATCAGAAAAATCGTGTTGTTGATTCTTTGAATATGATCCAAATAATATTACAGAATCTAATTTAATTCCAATATTAATTAATTCTTTTGAAAAAGATTTTACTTTATTTATTACAGTTGCTTTATCAAACATTCTTTTATCTCAATAACATTTATCAAAATTTTATTTGTAAATGAATAATCGCAAATTTTATTTATTTCAAATTTGTAATCAGGGTACCTACCTTCTAATTGAAAATCGTTAAATTCTTGCAAGAATTCAATTTGATTTTCATTTAATTCTATATTTGTCATAGATATTAATCTAACTAAATTATGAATTTTAGGGGGAGAGAATTGCCTTCATTTGAATTTACCCAATGGGCTTTACATATTTTCTCTAATACTAAATGAGAAAAATATAAGCAATGAAGATATCTTTTTGAATTCAATAATGATTCTACAGTTTCCCAATCATCTTGAGAAGTTTTGATCCAATATTCAATATGTTCTTTTTTTGTCATTATATTATTACGAAATGATTGGCATTTTATTCTATGTTAATAACTTTCGGATTTCTTTTATTGGAATTATTTGCTCAGTTCGTACAATTTATTTAATTTGCATTCGTTCAAGTGGAGAAAAATGGGGAAATGTGTTTAAAAATGGCAAAGGATGCCGATAACTCCCTAAATATGTAGTTTTTGCAATGGATTTATTGGAAACAACCACTAAATAAATAGAAAGTAATAGTAAAAAGAATTTATGGGTAGATTTAAAGGACAAGAAGTATATTCTATCGACAACAAAGGTAGAGTAGCAATTCCGATGAAAATGAGGAAACTCGTTTCACCGGATGCTAAGGATACTTTTACCCTTACCCGTGGATTTGATAAGTGCATACATCTTTTCCCAAATGATGAATGGGAACAGTTTGCCGCACAATTTGATGAAGTTGATGTTTATTCTAAAGAAGGAAGATTCTTTCTTGATATTATTAATAGTTGGAGCGAAGAGAGTACTCTTGATTCGCAACAAAGAATATCAATTCCAAAAAGATTATTAGATTATGCAGGAATCCAAAAAGATGCAATGTTTATTGGTATGAATAAATATATTGCAATCTGGAATCCTGAAGAACACGAAAAATATATCTCAGCTCTCGACACAAGTTATGAAGAAATTGCTCAAAAAGTAATGTCGAAGGGCAAAAATGAGTAAAAAAAAAACATTAGAAAGAAGATAGATAGATCACAAGCAGAAAGCTATGATTATCATCTTCCCGTTCTTTTAGAAGAATGTATAGATTTTCTCGAAATAAAACCAAACGGGATATACGTTGATGGTACATTAGGAGGTGGCGGACATTCTGCTGCTATTTTATCAAAATTGAGCGAGGGGGGGAGACTTTACTCTTTTGATAAAGATCCTGAAGCGATTGAGCATACAAAGCTCCGCTTTCAAGATGAGCTTGCGTTGGGGGATGCAAGCAAAATCGTAATCATTAACGAATCCTATGAAGGGGCATGCAGCATAAGCGGAATACGAGGAAAACTGCAAGGCGTTTTGCTAGACTTAGGAGTATCATCACGGCAGCTCGACGAGAGCCGCCGCGGATTTAGTTACCGTGAGACGGGAATACTGGATATGCGATTTCAGTCCCACGGAACCTCAGCAGAAACCTTGCTTAACTCAGCAGATGAGGAAGAGCTGGAAGCTATTCTCCGAAATTTTGGAGAAGAACCTTTCGCAAGGGTTATTGTGCGACGTATTGTCGAAGAGCGTCGCACCGCACCTTTAGTCTATACTTCTCAGTTAAAAGAAATTATTCTTAAATCAGTCCCTTTTAACCAACAGTTAAAATCACTCTCCAGAGTATTTCAAGCAATCCGTATTGCCATCAATGACGAACTTACCGTCTTACAAGATACTTTAACAAATATTGTGCCACTTATGGCTCCTGGTGGAAGAATTGTTGTTATGTCTTATCATTCTTTAGAAGATAGAATAGTAAAAACAGTTTTCAGAGAAAATTCCGGTAGCGAAAAAGTAAATAAATACAGAATTACCGAAGAATCAAGCAAATTCCCATTGAAAATTCTCACAAAGAAACCATTAGAGCCAAGTCCAGCAGAAATTTTGCGAAACCCAAGAGCAAGAAGCGCAAGACTTAGAGTTGCCGAAAAAAATAATTATATTTATCCCGAAGAGAATTAATTTTTTAATATCTTCAGAGAGAAGATTTCCACCCCTTCTAACATTACAGGTTAGCCACCCCGTCAATGCTAAGAAGTGGAAAAATGATAGTGGATTTTTATTTGTAGAGACAGGTCTTAGACCTGTCTCTCTTATTATTAGGTCATTTCTGCGAAAGCAAGAATCTACGAAACTAGTTTTGGGATTTGAAAAGATGACCACCCCGTCAAAACGTGCATGAATACACGTTTTGCCACCCCTCCTTATAAAAGGAGGGGAAAAATGATAGTGGAATTTGTATTTGTAGAGACAGGTCTTAGACCTGTCTTCTTTTTTATTTGCCGTCA
>CAIWET010000151.1 GCA_903911805.1 uncultured Ignavibacteria bacterium
ACCAGGATAAAGTGATCAACTCGAATTACAGCGGCACCAACAACTATCACCGGACATTTATCGGAATCGAAGGTAAATTCTTGTAAAATAATAGCAGCGGCAATTTTATCTTTTTCAGATTTGTCTCTACGTTTCTTCTTTTTTGTACCTATTTGGAACTGCAAAGATTTAGCACTAACCGACGTATAACTTTCATCTTGAAGAAAAATCTCTAAGTCTGTCACTTCTTGTAGTTTTAATTTGAAATCATCAATTGCTTTCATTACCTCTGTTTCTTGTTCATCTAGTCTAAATGGATAACCTAACACTAAAGCGCCAATGGATTCATATTTAATATATTCAATAATCTTGATAATTGAATTTTCATCATTCATTAAATAATTAAAAGGTGAAACAACAATATGCATAGGATCGCAAATACCTAATCCAATTCGTTTCAAACCAAAATCAATTGATAAAATTCTTTTCCCTTTTATATAACTTGCAATTTCTATATTTGTCAATTTCTTCTACCTTTTCCTTTTGTTACCAATTCATTAGGGAATGAAAATACAACTTCTGTTCCTTTGCCTACTTCAGAATTAATAGTAATATTTCCATTATGTAACTCCATTACGTGTTGCATAATCATTGTTCCGATTCCTGAGCCACCGTGTTTAGCTGCAGTAGTAAAATATGGAATCAAAATCTTTGCTTTTGTATCTTCATCCATACCTGGACCAGTATCCTTAACTTTAAAGAATACAATTCCACCTGCAACCGAATTACTTATTTTAATTGTTCCTGGACTTCCTTTGAGAGATTTTATACCATTTTCAACAGCATTTCTCAAAGCTCTAACAATTTTTCTATTATCGCAAAGAACATTTTCGTGTTCAGCATTAATTATAAATGAAACGTGTGGAAATACAGTATCATCAAATTCTGCTCTTACTTCGTGGCAAATATCAAAAGCATCATAAACTTGACGTGCTAGTGAATCATTACGCCCTACTGTTACAATATCTCTAACACGCTGAATTAAAACATTTGCCTGGAAAATAATTCTCTTTTTTCGTTCAAAATTATTCCCATTATTATCAACTTCGATTAAATCAGCATTTAATTTAATCGTAGATAAATTGGTTTGCATATCGTGAGCAAGTTGAGCCCAGTTACTCAATCTCTTTCTTTCTAATTCTTCTGTGATATCGATACCAGTTACAACCCAACCTCTGAAATTACCAATTATTCCAATCAAAGGGTTGATATAAAAATAAAATTCTTTATCTACTTCATCTTTACGGATATTTACTCTTTGAGTTATACCTTCTTTACTAAAATAAGATTTTTCAAGTAATTCTAATAGTGATTTTGTATAATCTAAAACAAAATAATATTGATAATGTTTTTTTAATGGCACTTTTTCAGTTATTCCTAAAAGACTTCTCGCAGAATCATTTATCTTTATTAATTTACCATAATGATCTAAAATAAATACAATACCTGATGAAGGTAAATTCATCAAAGAATTGAAATATCTTTTCTGCTTTGTATAATATCTAAAAGTAACAACAAATGCGATAAATAATATTAATGGAACAAGTGTTTTACCAAAATTTCTAATAAATCGATTGAATAGCCAAAAATAATTATCGATTCTTTCTAAACGAATTGAAGCATTTTTAGTTGAGAAAATCAAATTTTTATCAATAATTTTAAACTCAGGATTTTCATTAAAATATTCACCAAATTGATAAAAATCAGATGATTCTATATTCCCTTTTAAATCCAATGAAACTAATCCATTTCTGAATAGTGCGTAAATATTATCTCCCTCGAACCACAATCCCTGTGGCTCTATTAAGCCAAAAGGAATATCGGTAATAATTCTATTTTCAATTTTCTGAAAATCATTAATATCTGCTATTTCAAGAGTATAACCATTAGAAATACTTTTTATATAAAATATCTTATATGTATCACCATACTTAATAATTTTTATTCTTTTTCCTGAAGTTTCGATTCTGTAATCAGTGATGTTGCCAGTTAATCTATTAATAATTTGAATTAATGATGTATTATAAGATTTATTTGAACTTATAACGACTGCATAATCATCAATATAATAAATATAATTATCATCACTTACTGAAACTCTCGAAATTATCTTTTCAGCATAATCATTATTGATAAAATATAAAATTCCATTGCCATCTTTATTTACTAAAAAACAGTATCTTGAAGTGTCTGTAATATTTTGATATGTTGCATCTGTTACATTACCATAAATAAAATAGTTGCTTAATTTATTATTCGCAATGCTAACCTTATATAGAGAATTATTTATTAATAAAAGTAATTTCTCGTTGGTGGAACTTTTAATCCATTTGGCATCGAATTGATGGAAAAAATTCCATTGACCAAATATTTCATTTATTCCAATAGGATTGATATTAGTATCAAGATAAGAAATAAAAACTCGATTTGCATCTTTCCAGGTGGATAATAGATTTGAATTTACATTAACTGCTGAGATTACGTTCATTCCACCAAGCGAACTTCCATTCATAATGGAATTATCAAATCCACGCATTGTATAAATTACTTCATTATCATCGGTAAAAAATGGTTTAATAAACCAGCTGAATAAACTGCCATCTTTATTCTGATTGACAATCATTTTTCCGCCTGTATATAATTCTTTTTTACTATAGGCATAGCGGTAAGTATTATCAGAATACGATTGATAAAATGAGAAAAACAGGAAAAATATGATTATATATTTTCTCATTTATTAATTTTTTGCTCCAATAATTCTTTTATTGAATTCCAGGTTTTTTTATGTTTAGAATTTACTTTTCCTAAAATTCCTGATTGATTTTTTTCGATAAGATCTGATAGGAAATCAATTTCATCTAGTAATAACTGATTTGCATCAATGATTTTTGAAATTATTTTAGCATCATTATCTGATAATTGATCATTTTTTTCAAATTGCTTTAAACTCTCAATTGAAGATTTAGCTAATTTCTGAACTGAATTTAAAAGTTTAA
This sequence comes from uncultured Ignavibacteria bacterium, assembly GCA_903911805.1. GTDB lineage: Bacteria > Bacteroidota > Ignavibacteria > Kapaibacteriales > UBA2268 > CAIWET01. The sequence goes on from CAIWET010000151.1 coordinate 3,036, forward strand.
CTTCATTTTCTTTATCATCGCTTCTTTCGATTTTGTATTCTATTGATGATACATATAAAAATGATAAATATACATTTTGAATGCTAAACTTTCCTAATGTTTTGAATAATGTACCTGTATATTCTTCAGAATTAGCAAAACTAATCAGGAATAAAAATATAATAGGTAATATATAAATCTTGTTTTTCATTAATTTAACATTTTTTTGATTGTATCAATTATTATTTCAGCTGATTTCAAAGCATCTTCTTTACTTATGTTTAAATGGAATACTGCTCTAAGTGTGTTTGGACCTGTTGCTCCTATTTTAATCCCATTTATTTTTAAAGATTCCATAAAATCGGATAATTTTATTGATTTATCAATATCAATAAATACCATATTTGTTTGAACTTTTGCTAAATCCACTTTTAAACCATCAATATTTTGTAATAAATTAGCAAAGTCTTTAGCATTTAAATGGTCTTCAGCAAGTCTTTCAAAATTATTATCAATTGCGTAAATTCCAGCAGCTGCTAATATTCCTGCTTGACGCATTCCACCACCAAGTATTTTTCTCCATTTTAGAGCTTTTTCCATATCTTTTTTAGTACCAAGTAATACTGAACCTACTGGAGCACCCATTCCTTTTGATAAACAAACTGAAATCGTATCAAATAGTTCACCATATTCAATTGGTTTAATACCTGTTGCAACACATGCATTCCAAATTCTAGCTCCATCTAAATGGAAAGTAAGCTCATTATCTATTGCTATTTTCTTTACTTCCTTCAAATAGTTGAAATCTAAAATAGCTCCACAATGGCGATTATGAGTGTTTTCCATACATATCATTTTTGTTTTAGGAAGATAATATTCGCTGGTTCTAATTGCATTTTTTATATCATCAATATCCATCATACCAGTTTTTGAAGGAATTGTTCTCAACATTACTCTAGAAATAATTGAAGGTGCTGCTGTCTCGTAATAAAATACGTGTGCATCATTTTCAATGATTACTTCATTTCCAGTATCTGTATTAATTGCTAATGCAATTTGATTACTCATCGAACCAGATGGAACATATAATCCAGCTTCTTTTCCAAATAAAGCTGCAGTTTTTTCTTGTAATTTATTAATCGTCGGGTCTTCTGCATAAACATCATCTCCAAGTTCGGCAGAAAACATTGCCTTTTTCATTTCATCAGTTGGTAAAGTGACAGTATCACTTCTTAAATCAATATAATTCACTAAAATTCCTTAATATTTTTTTCAAAAATAATAAAATGTTCTAAATATTTTCTAATATAATCTTTGCAGCTTTTGCAGAAGCGCCTGCATTTCCAATGTATTCTTTTAAATTTCTAAAATCATTTTGCATTGTTTTGTAAGCTGATTTATCTTTTATCAATTTTATTACATTATTGCTAATTTTTTCTGCTGTCGCATCTTGCTGAATAAATTCTTCTATAACGTTTCTTTTCATAATAATATTTGGTAAAGCTAGATAATCTATATTTACTAATTTCTTCCCCAAGGTATATGTAATAAATGATGTCAAATAAAACATATTATAAGGAATACCAAGTAAAGCAGCTTCTAAATTAGAAGTACCAGTTTTAATAACTCCAACTAATGAATCTCTCATTTGCTCTTTAGAATTAGTTTCAAATTTCCAATGAACTGAATTATTAATTCTTGAATAAATTAATTCTTTATCGATATTATTCGAAATTATCAATTTATTTTCAAGGCTTGGATCAAATTTATTCAATATTTCAGCTGTTTGATTTAATAATGGCAAATGTTTAATAATTTCTTGCTTTCTACTTCCAGGCATATAAATGCAGGAATAATTTCTATCTTCATAATTTTTAAAATCATCACTGAATATCTCATCATCTAAAAGTGGATGCCCAACAAATTCGGTATTGATTTTGAAATTATTAAAAAATTCTTTTTCAAATGGGAAAACTACTAAAAGTAAATCTATACAATTTACAAGTTTTTCAGCACGATTTTTTCCCCAAGCCCATAACTGAGGAGCAATATAATAAATAATTTTTGAATTGCCTTTTTTCTTCAAGTTTTTTGCTAATTCAATATTGAATCCTGGATAATCAACAGGTAAAAACAACGATATATTTTCCTGTTCGATTAGACTCAATGAGTCTTTCATTAATTTTCTGAATAGCTGAATCTTTTTAGCTACTTCCCAAAATCCAACAACTGAAATTTCTTTTAATGGAATTATTGACTTAAAGAAGCCAGTTTTTTCCATTTCAATTCCACCAATACCAATAAAATCAATCTCGTTATCAAGAGCCTTTAAATGCTTGATTAACTTGGCTGCGTGTATGTCTCCGGAGGTATCTCCAGCTGATATAAATATCTTCTTCTTCATTAATGTGGAAAATTTCTCCCAAACTTTTTACATTTATTTCCAAATATAATTGCTAAATTGCAAAAAGTTTCTAAATTAATAGTAATGAAATTTGAAAATTGGAGAAAATATAGATGTCAGAATTTGTTCATTTGCATAATCACACTCATTATTCACTATGTGATGCACTTGCAACTCCCGAGCAATTAGTTAAAGCTGCTAAGAATGATGGAATGGATTCAATTGCTCTAACAGACCACGGAGTAATGTTTGGTGTTATGGAATTTGCAAAATATGCAAAATCAAATGGTATAAAACCTCTTATTGGTTTTGAAGCTTATGTTGCTAATGGTAGTCGCTTTGATACTTCAGCTGGAAAAGCTCAAACAAAAAGAAAAAATTATTATCATCTCATTTTATTAGCAAAAAATACGGTAGGTTATAAAAATTTATTAAAATTAACGACTTTTGCTCATACCGAAGGTTTTTATTATAAGCCTAGAATTGATAGAGAGCTTCTAGAGAAATACAATGAAGGAATAATTGCACTTTCTGCTTGTATGGGTGGCGTTGTTAATGCTCATTTGATAGATAATGACTATGAAGAAGGTTTCAATTCAGCCAAATATTATCAGCAACTTTTTGGCGAAGATTTTTACATTGAATTGCAAAATCATTTTATTCCAGGCGATGAAATAATTTTAAGAGATGCTCCAAAAATTGCTCGTGATTTAGGAATTAAGTTAGTTGCAACAAATGATATTCATTATATCAAAAAAGAGCAAGCTGTTGCACATAATATTCTACTTTATATCAAAGATTCTTCTCAGATAAGAGAAGGAATGAATATTTACGAATTAAGATACAAAAAACCAGAAATGTATTTTAAGACTACAGCCCAGATGAAAGACCTATTTAAAGAATTTCCAGAATCAATTTCTAATACTCTTGAAATTGCAGACAAATGCGACTTCCAATTTAAAACCGGGTTATTTATGCCCGAATTTCCAATTCCAAAAGAATCACAAGCAAAAACACTTGATGATTATCTTGTTGAAGTTACTTACGAAGGACTTAATTATAGATTTAAAAATGAAATTGCTGAGGAGATCAAAGATCGTGCTGATTTTGAATTAAATGTTATCAGAACTATGGGTTTTGCTGGATATTTTCTGATTGTTCAGGATTTTATCAATGCCGCAAAAGCTATGGGCGTTAGCGTTGGACCTGGAAGAGGTTCAGCTGCTGGAAGTATGGTTGCTTTCGCTTTGGGTATTACAAATATTGACCCAATTAAATATGACTTACTTTTTGAAAGATTTTTGAATCCAGAAAGAGTGTCAATGCCCGATATTGACATTGATTTCAATGACGTTAATCGATATAAGGTAATCGAATATGTAAAGGAAAAATATGGGAAGGAATGCGTAGCTCAGATTGTAACATTTGGCAAGCTCACTTCCAAAGCAGTATTGAAAGATGTTGCTCGAGTATTGGGTATTCCTCATACAGAAATCAATGCCCTTAATAAATTTATCCCTGTTGATCAAGGAAAAGTGAAACCATTAGCTGAAGCATTTAAATTACCTGATATCATCAAATTTATGGAAGGTAAAAGTAATAAATATAAAGAATTGATGGAATATTCTCAATCATTAGAGAATCTTAATAGAAATACTGGTATTCACGCAGCTGGTGTAGTTATAACGCCTTCTGATGTTACAAACTACGTTCCTCTTTATCAATCAGGAGGTAGTAAAAAAGGTGAAATTTGCACTCAATTCAGTATGAAAGAATTGGAAGATGCTGGTATTTTGAAAATGGACTTTTTGGGTTTGAGAACTTTATCTATTATTGATAATTCTTTAGAAATGATTGAGCAGAATTATAATGAAAAAATTGATATTGATGCAATTGGTTTTGATGACGATTTATCTTATGAAATTTTTGGAAACGGAAATACTTTAGGCATATTCCAGTTTGAATCTAGCGGAATGCAAAAATATCTGAAAGATTTAAAACCAAAAAATTTAGATGAAATAACCGCAATGAATGCACTTTATAGACCTGGTCCTATGGATAATATTCCAGAATTTATTGATAGAAAATTTGGAAGAAAGCCAATTGAATATTTAAGTCCTCTTATGGAAAACTCGCTAAAATCAACTTATGGTATTATTGTTTACCAAGAGCAAGTAATGCAATTAGCAAGAGATATTGCAGGTTATACACTCGGTGGAGCTGATACTCTAAGAAGAATTATGGGAAAGAAGAAAAAAGAAGATATGGCTAAACAAAAGCCTGTCTTTGTTGATTCTTCAAAAATCAAAGGAATAGATGGTAAAATTTCAGAAGAAATATTCGAATTAATCGCAAAATTCGCATCCTATGGATTTAATAAATCCCACGCAGTTGCATATTCTTATTTAGCTTATCAAACAGCTTGGCTTAAAGCTCATTATCCAGCAGAATTTATTGCAGCGAATATGAGCGCTGAATTAAACAATCAAAATAAAATTGTTCAATTTATTGAAGAATGCAAGAAATACGACATAGTAGTAATGCCTCCTAATGTAAACAAATCAAAAGCAACTTTTGTTGCCGAAAACAATGTTATTTATTTTGGAATGGCTGGAATTAAAGATGTTGGGGTTAATGCTGCTGAGGCAATAATAGTTGCTAGACAAGAGAAACCATTTGAATCATTCTTTGATTTTATAAAGAGAGTTGATTCAAAAGCAGTTAATAAAAGAACTCTCGAAGCATTGATTTGCAGTGGTGCTTTTGATTCATTAGGAAATAAAAATCGTGCTCAATTACACCACGCTGTTGAATTAGCTGTTGATTTCTCCAAAAAGATGCACGAGAAAAAAGATCTTGGAATGGAAGATATGTTTGGAGGTTCGATTTCTCAAACAATCAATGAACCTAATTTACCAGAAATTTCAAATTGGACGGATGAAGAACGTTTAAACAAAGAAAAAGAATTCTTGAACTTTTATATATCAGGTCATCCAATGGATGCTTATAAACCTTATATAACTTCACTAGCAACATTAGAATTAGGGAATAAGGATAGTAATTTATTTGGGGAGACAGTAAGAGTAACTGGAATAATTTCTTCAATTAGAACAAGATTAGATAAGAAAAATGAAACTATTGCCTTTGTTATTCTTGAAGATTATTCTGGCAGAGCTGAATGCATCTTTTGGAGTAATTCTTATAGAAAATATAAAGATATGATTGTTGAGAATAATGTTGTAATGTTTATTGGTAAGGCAGAAGGTGGAAAATCAGATAATGGTGAAACTGAAGCTGAAATCAAGGTTATTGTTGATCAGGTGCAATCATTAGAAGAAGCTGCTAATAATTATGCTAAAGGATTTTATATAAAGGTTGAATCAGATAAAACTTCTCCTGAAACAATTCAGGAATTTTATAATATGTGCAAAGATATTCACGTCCGAAATATGATTATTTTCCAATTTGTTGATAAAATTAAAAAGGAAACAAATTCGTTTAGAGCAATTGATATTAACATTTCTTTTTCAGAAAAAAATATCATTCGTATTTGTGATTTGTTTGGTAAAAATAATGTAAAATTATTAACTTAAGAAAGGTGTTTATGTTCAGTGTAAAAAATGTTTTGTCAGCAATTGCAGCAATATTTGTAGCAGTTTTAGTTCTTTCATTATTTATTAAAATGGTGGGAGTTGCATTATCAATATTGTTTAATATTACTTTTTTAGTAATAATTGCAGTTTTAGCTTTACCATTATATGTAATTTTTA
>CAIWET010000152.1 GCA_903911805.1 uncultured Ignavibacteria bacterium
CAAACTGTTTCGAAATTTCAATTAATTACGAAAACTCTATACCTATTTCGAAAATTCAGTTAATTAAAAGTGATCATCATGCTATTTCTGTTATTAAAAATTTAGGATATACTTTAACTGAGAACTTTATGTGGAATTATTGGTTAATCCTCGAAGAATCTACATTGCAAACATTAATTGAAACCTTCATTATACCGGAATATTTCATTGAATTGACGAATAAACTAAAGATCATTTCTTCGGGTGGGAATAGGAATGTGCCCAAAAGAATAGAATCATTTTTTTCTTTTTTTATTTATGGGCATTTATCACCATTCTTACAAAATTCTGTATGGGTATTAATTGATGGAGATAAAGATGGTGAAGCAATTAGAGAAAATTTTATTAATTCATTTTGTAGTTCTGATAAAAAATGGGAAGAGCATAATTTTATATTATTAGAAAAAGCAAAGTTAGAAGATTATTATCCTGAACATATTTCTAAAAAATTAAATGGAAATAATAAAATTGAATTAGTTAATGAATTTATTATATGGCTGAATAACAATAATGGAGCAAAAGAATATTTGATTTCGAATTTTAAAATTTTATGGGAATTATTAAATAAAATTAGTAATTACATAAAAGAAGAATAAATTATGCCAAAAATAAGAACCAGAGAACGTTGGGAGCATCCCACTTATAAATATGCTTATTGCATTGAGCGATACGGAAATGTTTATACTATTATTGATGGAACACCACCTTCTGCAATAAAAGGTTTGAAATGGGATATTAAGAATAAAAAAGAAGCTCTTAAAATCTTGAATCATAGATTGATTGAGAAAAACAAACCTGAAATTTTTGAATTATCTAAACCACTAACCGTTCAGGATGCTGTTAATGAATATGCAAATGCTACATTTAGTAGTTTAGATATAATGACAGTTAAGTCTTTGATTAGCACATTTAAATTATATCTTCCAGCTGATGCATCTTTAAATGATTTATCATTTATTAGAAATCATATAATACAAAAATCAGAGGATTTGAAACATAATGATAATACTAGGAACAAAGCATTAACAAGATTAAAAAGGTTTTTCAATTTTTGTGTTGATCAAGATATTATTTCTAAAAATCCTGTTGTCACTTCGATGATACCATTAAAATATGATCCTGAACCAACTTTTTTTTCTTTTGAAGAAATTAATAATATATATGAATACTTTATTTCACTTGATACAGTTGTAGTTGGTCCTAATATAACGCGGAAACGTCAAGAAAAAGAAATGAAACTTGAATATGCCTTAACAATTAAATTAATGAGTTTGATTGGAACACGTGGAATGGAAACTTTAAAAATATTTTGGGATAAACATGATGCTCCAATTGTACCACATTCTAAAAAAGATGAAAAGAGTTATATTGAATTCCCAAATAAAATTTTCATCGATGGAAAGAGACATAAATTTAACATTACAAATATTAGAGAATTCCCTTTAAATTTAGTCCCTGAATCAATTCCTATTTTAGGAGAATTGAAGCAATTCAAAAATTTGAATAATGGCAAACTGGTCAAATGGCAGAATATTCATCCATTAGAAAGATGGTTGAAAATAGCATTGAAAGAATTGAAAATTGATGATACTAGAAATCTTCATTCATTAAGAAAAACTGCAACAAATTATTGGGAAAAAGTTTTAGGAATTCCTCCCCACATTTGTTCAAGAATGGCAGGGCATGGTCAAGAGGTTAGAAAAAAAGTTTACGATAAATCTCCTACTGCAGAAGAAATGGTGAATATGTTTAACCAAGTAAAAAGTTCTAATAAAGTTTGATTGCAAAGATAAAAAACATCAATAATTGGAAAGAATTGTAAATTGAGAAATTATATAAATGCCATAAATTATTGATATCTAACAAAGTTAAAATTTAGTCAAACGTCCTACCTGGATCACTTCAAAAGCTTATAAATCAATAATTTATAAGCTTTTTTTTGTTTTACAAACGCATTTATTTTGTTTTCTTTTAATAATGAAATTATAAAATTGCCCTTTGCAAAGTAAAGAAGAATGTTGTTCCAACATCAAGCTTACTTTCTACCCAAATTTTTCCACCATTTTTTTCAATAAAATCTTTACATAATATCAAACCTAAACCTGTTCCAGTCTCGTTATTTGTACCTATTGAAGTTTCACTGAAATGTTGATTAAATATATCTTTTATTTGGGCTTGAGATAAACCAACTCCATTATCCTTTACTGGAAATTCCTGTAAAAGTCTACCACAAATTCCTGTGAAACCTTACCAATGATTCCGGGGAAACCATACCACCGATTCCTGGCAAACCATACCACTCAAAATAGCTAATAATTAATAAACATTAAGAAATAAATGTTTAA
>CAIWET010000153.1 GCA_903911805.1 uncultured Ignavibacteria bacterium
AAATAATTTAATAAAAAATTCATCAAGTATGGAAAATTGGTATTCACTTGCTATTAGTTCTCAATCAGAAATTTTAATTGGAAATGCAAAAAATTATCAGATGCTAGGCGAAATATTAATTTATAATTCAAAAGATTTTTCTACTCCAAAATTTAAATTCATTTCTGGAATTAATCCGAATAAAATTCTTTTTTACTAAAATAGCCCTAAAATTGGCTCAACTGTTGATAACTTTTCTCTATTGTTAATTATTTTTACTTTAATTTAAGGGAAAAATGAGTTAATTTTGCAATTAGATTTGGGGGGAAATAGCAAATCTATCAATTTTTTAATTGAAATATTTAAATATTTCGTTCCATTTATTTTATTATAATAGGGCTTAGCTATGAAATGCACTGTAATTGGTGCCGGAAAAAGCGGAATAGCTGCCGCATTACTGGCTAAAAGAAAAGGATATGAAGTATTTCTTACTGAAGTAAAGTCTAAAGACTTTTATTTAAAAGAAATTGCAGAATTAGAACAAGTTGGTATTGAATACGAATTTGGAAGTAATTCTGAGTTTGCATTATTGAATTCTGAATTAGTTATTACTTCTCCAGGAGTACCACCTAATTCAATTCTAATTAAGTTAGCAGAACTTCAAAAAATTCCAATTATCAGTGAATTAGAATTTGCATATCAATTTATTAAAAATCCTATTATTGCTATTACTGGTACTAATGGTAAAACTACTACTACAACATTAATTGATTTTATTCTCAATAATAGCGGGAAAAAAGCAGTTACAGCTGGAAATATTGGTTTGCCACTTTCGGAACTAGTCGATAAAATTGATGATGAAACTATCATAGTTTGCGAAGTTAGCAGCTTCCAATTAGATAGGATTCAAAATTTCAGACCAAATGTTGCTATTTTATTAAACATTACACCAGACCATTTATATTACCATAAAACAATGGAAAATTACATTGGTGCAAAGTTTAAAGTATTTGCAAATCAAAAAGAAAATGATTTATTAATAATAAATTCTGATGATTCAGAAACAAAAAAAGCGGAAAATTTAACTAATGGGGATGTTGCCTTTATATCTATAAAGAACGAAGTGAGGGGAAGCTTCGCTAAAGGCAATAATTTAGTTATAAACTATCCAAATCAGCATAAAGAGGAGAATATAATGTTATTAGAAGAAATTTCAATACCTGGCTTGCATAACCAGTATAATTCTATGGCTGCGGCATTAGCTGCGCGATATTTTGAAGTGTCGAATGAGAATATCCGAGATAGTCTAATGGCTTTTAAAGGCGTGGAACATCGTTTAGAAAAAGTTAGAGTTTTAGACGGAGTTGAATATATCAACGACTCAAAAGCTACAAATGTAAATGCTACTTGGTTTGCATTATCAAGCTATAATTGCCCGATTATTTGGTTGGCTGGTGGCAGAGGAGATTCTAATGATTATTCTGAATTAGATGAATTAGTCAATAAAAATGTTAAAGTGATCGTTGCAATTGGTGAAGAAGCAGATGCAATTTTTGAACATTTTTGCACAAAAATAAAAGTTATTAAAGAAGATTCATTGTTTGACGCAGTAAATACTGCTAAAAAAGAATCAGAGCCTGGCGATGTAGTATTATTTACTCCAGCTTGCAAATCTTTCGATATGTTCTTGAATTACGAACATAGAGGCGATGTTTATAAAGATGTAGTAAACTCTCTGTAATATTGATGCTTAATACTCTTAGAAAAATCGATTTTTGGATATTATTATCCGTTATTACACTTATGCTATTTAGTATATCATTTGTGTATAGTGCCAGTGCTTCTATTGGAGAAATTCGATTTGGGTCATCTGAAAAATTCTTTTTTAAGCACTCAATTTTTATTTTTCTTGGTTTTATTTCACTTTACATTGGTATTAAAGTCGATTACCATTTCCTAGAACGCCATTCAGATAAACTATTGTTTTTGTCTATAGTTCCTTTAATATTGGTATTAATTATCGGAACAAAAATCAATGGTGCTTATAGATGGCTTTATATTGGTCCGATTAATTTTCAGCCATCTGAAATTGCAAAATTTGCATTAATTATACATTTATCTAAATTACTAGCTCAAAGACAAGAAATAATCAAATCATTTAAACTTGGATTATTGCCACCAATAATCTGGACAGCAGTTGTATGCGGATTAATTGCGATGCAACCCAATATGTCATCATCTATAGTTATATTTGGCTTAGCTGTTATTATGCTTTTCATTGGAAATATTAATGGAAAGCAATTGTTGTTGATTGGAACTGGTATAATGGGGATTTTTGCTGTTTATGCTGTTTCTGCTACTTATAGAATCCAGAGATTATTAACATTTGTTGGACTTGCAACCAACGAAGATTTATCAAGCGAAGCATCATCATTTCAAATCAAACAAGCTATTCTTGGATTTGGTAATGGTGGATTTTGGGGATTAGGTCCTGGTCAGAGCAAACAGGCTCACCGATTTTTGCCTGAATCTTATGGTGATTATATCTTTGCAATTATTGGCGAAGAATATGGATTTATTGGAGTATTCCTAATAATTTTTGTTTTTGCTCTCATTTTATATCGTGGATTTAGGATTGCAAAAAATGCTCCTGATAATTTTGGATATTTTTTAGCAACCGGGATTACAATTACTTTTTCAATCTTTGCTTTTGTTTCTGCTGGAGTAAATTGCGGAATTATTCCTCCTACAGGTATTCCAATGCCATTTATAAGTTATGGAGGTACTGCAATTGTAGTCTATTCCTATATTATCGGCGTTTTGCTTAATATTTCACTTCAAATCAATAAATATAAAGAAGATTAATCCACTTATATCTTTTTATATACCATAATTAAACAAAAATTCAAAATAATCGTCAATAGCTCTTTGCTATAATAATAAAAGCATAATTTTTTTGAAGTTTATATTTTTTGAATAAAAAAAAGAATATTATATTATGTATAATCAATTACCCGAAAGAATTAAATATCCTGATTTAGAGCATGATGTGCTTGATTTTTGGGAGAAAAATAATATTTTCGAAAAATCATTAGAATTAAGAAAAGATTCCAAAGTATTCGCTTTTTATGAAGGTCCTCCAACTGTAAATGGTAAACCTGGCATTCATCATATGATGGCTAGAACTATCAAAGATACAATTTGCAGATATAAAACAATTACTGGACATTTTGTTAGAAGACAAGCTGGATGGGATACTCACGGACTCCCAGTAGAAATTCAAGTTGAAAAGAATCTTGGATTAGCAAATAAATCTGACATCGTTGAATTTGGTATTGATAAATTCAATGAAGAATGTAAAAAATTCGTATATGAAAATATTGGAATGAACCACGGTTGGAAAGAATTAACAAGCCGTATGGGCTATTGGTTAAATCTTGATACTGCATATATTACTTGTACTAATAATTATATTGAATCAGTTTGGTGGGCATTAAAGCAATATTTCGATAAAAATCTAATATATAAAGGCTTTAAAATTATCCCTGTTTCTCCAACTATTGGAACTTCATTGAGCTCTCACGAGTTATCTTTGGGTTATAAAGATGTCAGAGATCCAAATGTGTATTTGATGCTTAAAGTAACAGGTTCCAAAATTGAAGGACTTGAAGATTCTCATCTGATGGTTTGGACAACTACTCCTTGGACTTTATTTGCAAACGTAGCTTTGGCTGCTGGTAAAAATATCGACTACGTTTTAGTTAAAAATACAAAGAAGAATAAAGAAGAAGTAATTGAAAATAAATTGATTCTTGCAAAATCAAGACTTTCTGTTTTAGAAGGTGAAGTTGAAATTTTAAAAGAATTCAAAGGCGAAGATTTATTAGGTACAACTTATGACCAAATTCTTCCATATTGCACTATTGACAAAGAAAAACATCCAAATGCTTTAACCGTTTGTTTAGGCGATTTCGTTTCTACTGAAGATGGTAGCGGTATAGTGCATCTTGCTCCAGCATTTGGTGAAGATGATTATGCAATGTCAAAAAAATTCAATTTACCATTCTTGCAACCAGTTACAATTCACGGACATTTTACTCCTGAATTAAAAGAATGGGCTGGAAGAGCTATAAAAACATTTACTTATTCAGATAGAACTGAAGAAGGTTCTGATAAAGACATTATCATTGCCTTGAAAATTGCTGGTAAGATTTATAAATCATCAATGGATTATCTCCATAGTTATCCTCATTGCTGGAGAACAGGTAATCCAATTATGTATTACGCAAGTGAATCCTGGTTTATTAAATCTCCTGAATATAAAGACAGAATGATTGAATTAAATAATCAAATCAATTGGCAACCACCAGAAATTGGTGCTGGTAGATTTGGTAATTGGTTGGAAGACGTTAAAGAATGGAATTTATCAAGAGAAAGATTTTGGGGCTCCCCTATTCCAATCTGGATTACTGAAGACCACAAAGAAATGTTTGCTATTGGATCTATCGAAGAATTAAAACAAGGTTATTATTTAAATTCTGATGGCACAAAAACTCCATTAACTGAAATTGAAGATAAAATCGATTTACATAGACCTTTTGTAGATAATATCTATTTTGAAAAAGACGGAAAGACCTTTAAAAGAATTACTGAGGTTGTTGACGTTTGGTTTGATTCTGGAGCTATGCCTTTTGCTCAATTGCATTATCCATTTGAAAATAAGGAATTATTTGACCAAATTTTCCCTGCTGATTTTATTGCAGAAGGTATCGACCAAACACGTGGTTGGTTCTATACTTTGCATAATATTGCTTCAGCAATTTTTGACAAACCAGCTTTCAAAAATATCGTTGTTAATGAGTTGATTTTAGATAAAGATGGCGTTAAAATGTCAAAATCTAAAGGCAATGTAATTGACCCATTCGAAATTATGGAAAGATTAGGTGCTGATGCTGTTAGATGGTACTTATATGTAAATAATCCACCTTGGAAAGCAACATTGTTTAATGAAAAAGATATTGAAAAGACAATTATTTCTGATTTCTTTAGATCATTAACTGCATCTTATACATTTTTTGCTCTTTATGCTAATATTGATAATTTCAATAATGATTTACCAAAAATTCCGGTAAACGAAAGACCAATTATTGACCAATGGATAATTTCAAGAGCTAATTCATTATTGCAGTTATTTAGAACTGAAATGGAAGCTTATGAATTAACAAAAGCTCATAGAGCTATCCAAAATTTCACCATTAATGAATTATCAAACTGGTATATCAGACGCAACAGAAGAAGATTCTGGAAGGGTGAACTTGATAATGATAAAATTGCTGCCTATCAAACTTTGAAAGAAGTATTGATTTTAGTTTTATCTATCACTGGACCAACAGCTCCATTTTTAGCTGAAAATTTATATCAAAGATTAAGGAACGAAAATGATCCTGAATCTATTCATTTGATTGATTTGCCAGAAGCTGACCTAAGCTTGATTAACAAAGATTTAGAAGAAAAAATGGATTTAGCTAAAATCATTGTTTCTTTAGCTCTTTCTTTGAGAGTACGTTCTAATATCAAGGTTCGTCAGCCATTAAGCAAGATATTAATTCCTGTGCTTAATCCTCAACAAAGAAGAAATATTCAGTATTTTGAAGATATTATCAAAGAAGAATTGAATATTAAACATATTGAATTTGTTACTGGAGATACCGATATTGTTAAGAAAAATGCAAAACCTAATTTCAAAACAATTGGTAAAAAATATGGAAAAAATACTCAAGCAGTTGCAAATGCTATAAAGGCATTAAAAAATGATCAGATAAAAGCTTTAGAAATTAATAGAACTTTATCTTTGATGATCAATGAAGAATCGATTGATATTTCATTCGATGACATCGAAGTTCAATCAGAAGATATCGAAGGATGGTTAGTAGCTTCTGATGAAGGTATCACTGTTGCTTTAGATACCCAATTAACAGAGGAATTATTAACTGAAGGCAACGCAAGAGAATTTGTAAATAGAATCCAAAATTTAAGAAAAGATAGCGGATTTGAAGTTACTGACAGAATTCACATTGAATATTTTGCTGACGAAAAGTTTAAATCTACTTTAAGCAAAATGGATGAATATATAAAAACAGAAACTTTAGCTGAAGAAATTACGTTTATTGAAGGTCTTGATGCTAAAGAAATTGAA
>CAIWET010000154.1 GCA_903911805.1 uncultured Ignavibacteria bacterium
ATTGTAATTTCACAAGATTCTTGATTATTAAATATTATTTCATTAATTTTAAAAAATTTATTTATTGAGGATTGTAAAAAATGAAAAAAATAGTTGTACTTGGCGCTGGAATGGTTGGAAGAGCAATAGCTTCTGATTTGTCTTCAAAATTTGATGTTACTTCTGTAGACTTTTCGGATGATAACTTGCTTTTATTGCAAGATGAATTTAAGATTAAAACGATCAAAGCTGATTTTAGGAATTCAGAATTAATAAGGGAAATTATTAGAGAATTTGATTTTGTTGTTGGAGCAGTTCCCGGATTTTTAGGCTACGAAACACTTAGAAATATGATTTTAGAAGGTAAAAATTCAGTAGATATATCATTCTTCCCAGAAGATTCTTTTCAGTTGAATCAATTGGCAATTGAGCATAATGTTACTGCAGTAGTTGATATGGGTGTTGCTCCAGGTATGGATAATTTCTTATTAGGTTATCATAATTCAAAAATGGCTGTAGAAAATTTTGTTTGTTATGTTGGTGGATTGCCAAAAGTTCGTAAGTATCCATTTCAATATAAAGCGCCTTTTTCTCCGATTGATGTGATTGAAGAATACACTCGCCCAGCAAGATATGTTGTGAATAATCAATTGGTTACAAAAGAACCATTAACAGATTCTGAATTTTTGCATTTTGACAATATTGGTACTTTAGAAGCGTTCAATTCAGACGGTCTTCGCTCTCTAATCAGAACAATGAATGTTCCAAATATGATTGAAAAAACTTTGCGTTACCCAGGTCATATTGATTTAATAAAGGCATTCAAAGCAGCTGGATTTTTTGACGAAAAAGAAATTAGCTTTGATGGAAACATTATTAGACCAATTGATTTTACTTCAAAAATATTATTTGATTCTTGGAAATTGAAACCAGAAGATGATGAATTTACGGTAATGAAAATTTCAATTGATGGCAAAGAGAATGAAGTAAATAAAAAATACGACTATTTATTATATGATGAAAAAGATAAAGTGAGCGGATTCAGCTCAATGGCAAGAACTACTGGTTTTGCCTGTACTGCAGTAGTCAATCTTATAAATGATGAATTATTCGATAAAAAAGGAATAATACCACCTGAAACTGTGGGTGCAGAAGAGGTAGCATATAATTATGTTCTGAAATATCTTGCTGAAAGAAATATAAATTATAAATTGACAATTGAGTAATTGTATTTATTTTCATTTGAATATAATATCCAACCAATTTAAAAAATGTTGTTTTTAAGATGATATTATCAAATCAACCGTAGTAATTTCCACTACGGTTGTTTTATTTTTAGAATATTTACTTCATAGAATTTTCCAAGCAAGTGCTGATATATTTAGTACAATTCACTCTAAATATCAAAATTATCAATATTTGACAAAAAAAGATTAACTAGCTAATTTGAATTATTTGCAAAACTTCACATTGTATCGTTTACAACATTTAATATTGTGAAAAATAAAAAAATTAATGTGATTATCGTAACTGCGTTCAAAACGTGACGATTACAAGGTTTACTATTTTACTGTTCAGTATTACACAATGTGAAATTTATAGCAGATTCAAAAATTCGTAAGTCATTGAAAAATAATATATTAGTTAAGCCTAAACAATTAATAAAAATTAATTTATACAGTAAATTAATATTCTTTAATTTTGAATAAGTATTTAGATGTAAAGTCAAAATACTATAAGAAATATTTTTAGTTTGAGGATATTATGTATAAAATCGCAATTATTGATGACGATACGGATATTGTAGAAGCAACAGAAATGCTTCTCACTGCCAAAGGATTCAGCGTTGTTAGTGCAGGTAATGTTGCAGGAGCTTTAGAGTTAATTCCTAAAGAAAATCCTGATTTGATTATTCTTGATGTCATGATGGATGAGCCTGATGATGGCTTTTATCTCGCAAATAAGTTTAGAAAAATAGGAATTAATACTCCTATAATTATGTTAACTTCCGTTGCCAAAGCCACTGGCTTAACTTTTGGAACGGATACTCTTCCTGTGAATGAATTTCTCGAAAAACCGGTTCCTCCGGCTCAGCTTTTAGAAAAAATTGCCATATATCTTAAATAAGGGTATAAATATGTTAGTAATAGAAAAAAATGACTTAACACTCGAAATAGAAAAGCTTACTGCCAAATACGGAAGTACTCGCGAAGCTTTATTGCCTATTTTGCAAGATATACAATTGAAACACGGACACATCTCCGAATATTCCCAGCAAGAAATCGCTAGAATGCTCGATATTCACCCTGTGGAAGTTTACGGAGTGGTTACTTTTTATTCTTTCTTAAGCTCAGAGCCAAAAGGAAGAAATGTAGTTCGCCTTTGCAGAACAATTTCCTGCGATTTGGCAGGAAAAGATGCAATTGCAAAAGTTTTGGAAAATGAATTAGGAATCAAATTCGGCGAAACTACTCAAGACAAAAAGTTCACTTTAGAGTGGGCAAATTGTATTGGACTTTGCGACCAAGGACCAGCGATGCTTATCAATGATGAATGTCACACAAAAGTGACTCCTCATAAAATTGTTGAAATTCTTAAAAAATACAAATAGGAGTTATTAAAATGCCGATTATAAATGATACAGTTCTATTTAATTTAGATAGACACAGCGACGGATTAGAAAAAGCATTAGCTAAAACTCCTAACGATATTCTTTTAGAAGTTAGAGAATCTGGTTTAAAAGGTAGAGGTGGCGCTGGCTTCCCTACTGGTACCAAATGGAATTTTGCTGCAATGAGCAAAGCTGACAAAAAATTTGTTGTTTGCAATGCTGACGAAGGCGAACCAGGTACTTTCAAAGATAGAATTTTACTTAATGAATATACAAAATTAGTTTTCGAAGGAATGGTAATTGCAGCTTATGCTATTGGCGCTCAAAAAGGTTTCCTTTATTTGCGTGGTGAATATAGCTATTTAGTAAATCAATTAGAAACTTATTTACAAAATATGCGCGATACGAATATTTTAGGAAAAAATATTCAAGGCAAAGGTTTTGATTTCGATATAGAAATTCGCCTTGGCTCTGGTGCATACGTTTGTGGAGAAGAAACTGCATTAATCGAATCATTAGAAGGACATAGAGGCGAAGCACGTAATCGCCCTCCATTCCCTGTTAATACAGGTTATTTGGGTTATCCTACTATTGTAAACAATGTAGAAACATTTGCCTCTACTTGTTTAATTATGTCAAATGGTGGAGATTGGTACAGTCAATATGGTACTAGTGGATCATCAGGAACAAAATTACTTTCAATTTCTGGTGATTGCGAAAAACCAGGCGTTTATGAAGTACCTTTTGGTACAAAAATAGCTGACATCCTTGATCTGGTAGGTGCTAAAAACACAAAAGCTGTTCAAGTTGGCGGAGCATCAGGTCAATGCATTCCAAAAGCAGAATTCGAAAGAAAAATTTCTTATGAAGATATCTCAACTGGTGGATCGATTATAATATTCAACCAAACAAGAAATATGCTTCACGTTTTGAAAAACTTTATGGAATTCTTTGTTGAAGAATCCTGCGGTCAGTGTACCCCTTGCAGAATCGGTAACGTTAGACTATTAGAAGGAGTCGAAAAAGTAGAAAGTGGAAATTGCTCAATTTCTTATTTACAAGAATTGATTGAATTAGGAAAGACTATGCAAATTGCTTCAAAATGCGGTTTGGGACAGTCTAGTCCAAATCCGTTTATCTCGATTATGACTCATTTTGAAGACGAAATTTTCTCACAAAAATAATTGGATATAATTATGACTAATAAAATAGATAATCGCGCACCGATAAGCCAAAAGCCACATACTGTGAACAATGAGAATCACGATCCAAATGCTATTGGAGCTGATATTGAAGTTGAAATTAATGGCTCTGCATATAAAATTCCACTTGGAACAACTATTCTTGAAGCTTGCAAAATGAACGGTGTACACGTACCAACATTATGCCATCATCCAGACCTTTGCTTGGCTGGTGTTTGTAGAATTTGTGCTGTTGAAGTTGAAGGAATGAGAACATTGCAAGCTTCTTGCACATTCCCAATAACAAATAGATTAAAAATAAAAACAACTTCCGAAAAAGTTAGAAAAGCAAGAAGACATATTCTTGACTTATTGCTAAGTGAACATTATGGCGAATGTTATTCTTGCCACAGAAACAACAATTGCGAATTGCAATCACTTTCAAAAGAATATGGAGTTGATTTCTATAGATTCGGTCACGTCACCGAAAGAAGACACAAAATCGACCGCTCAAGCTATTCTGTATTTCGTGATATGGATAAATGTATTCTTTGCAAACGTTGCGTAAGAACTTGTATCGATTTGCAAGAAGTTGGAGTATTAGAAGCTACAAATAAAGGATATGAAACTACAATTTCTACCTTTATGGATAAACCACTTGCCGACGTAATTTGTATCAATTGTGGTCAATGTATTAATCGTTGCCCAACTGCTGCACTAAAAGCAAATGACCCATCAGATGAAATCTGGGAAGCAATTGACAATCCAAAGAAACACGTTGTTATCCAAACTGCACCATCTCCAAGAGCTGCAATTGGTGAAGAATTTGGACTTCCTCCAGGACATTCAATGACAAGAGAATTGAATACTGCATTAAGAATGATAGGTTTCGATAAAGTATTCGATACTAACTTTACTGCCGACTTAACAATTATGGAAGAAGGTACAGAATTATTGATGAGATTAAAAGCAAAATTAGTTGACAAAGATGATTCAGTAATGTTGCCACAATTCACATCCTGTTCTCCAGGTTGGGTTAAATATATTGAACATTTTTATCCTGATTATTTGGATTATATGTCAACTTGCAAATCTCCACAGCAAATGTTTGGTCCACTTATCAAAACATTCTATGCTGATAAAGAAGGTATTGATCCAAAAGATATAGTAACAGTTGCAGTAATGCCTTGCTCAGCTAAAAAGTTTGAATGTAACCGTCCAGAAATGGATGACTCAGGATTTAAAGACGTTGATTATGGACTAACAACACGTGAATTAGCTCAAATGATAAAAGAAGCAGGGCTCAATTTGCCAACCTTAAAGCCATCAGATTTTGATTCTCCATTTGGTGAAGCATCAGGTGCTGGACTTATCTTTGGAGCAACAGGTGGAGTAATGGAAGCAGCTTTAAGAACAGCTTACGAACTCGTAACAGGTAGAGAAGTTCCATTTGCTAATCTTGACATTATGCCTTGTCGCGGATTTGAAGGAGTAAAAGAAGCCTCTGTAAAATTGGAAAACGTCTTACCAGCTTGGAGTTTCTTAGAAGGCGTTGACTTGAAATTTATGATTGCTCACGGAACAGCAAATGCAAAAAAAGTGATGGAAGCATTAGTTCGCGGTGAATTGAAAGATGTTCATTTCATAGAAGTTATGGGTTGTCCTGGTGGATGTATCGGTGGTGGTGGTCAGCCAATA
The DNA here is from genome assembly GCA_903911805.1 of uncultured Ignavibacteria bacterium. Lineage (GTDB taxonomy): Bacteria > Bacteroidota > Ignavibacteria > Kapaibacteriales > UBA2268 > CAIWET01. The sequence goes on from CAIWET010000154.1 coordinate 5,470, forward strand.
CCAACATCTTTAGAAATCAGAACAAAACGTGCTGAAGCAATCTACAAAGAAGACGAGGGATTGCCATTGAGAAAATCTCACGAAAATACTCACGTGCAATATCTTTACGAAAACTTTTTGACAGATGGTCCTTGTGGCCACTTATCACATAAATTACTACATACACATTACACAAAACGTGGGAAATATATTGATTAATTTCAAAAGTAATTAATATGTTAAAATGGCTGCTTAAAAAATAGGCAGCCATTTTTTTTTTTGAGTAGTATTGATTTAAAAATCGACCTCATCTTTCCCCACCCTATCCTTCGACAAGCTCAGTAAGCGTTTATCCCCCTGAAGGGAGGGACTTCAAGAAAGTGAAATATGTGCTTTGAAGAGACAGGTATAAAGACCTGTTTGATTTTCGTGATGGTTATTTCGATGCAATTCCTTCGGGATCAATCTGGTGACCGCCAAAAAATAGCCGTTAGGCTTAAGTGATGCGTAGCATCGTATCGAAGCTAACTTCAGATTGAGCCAACCTCAAAGGTGGACCAGATCATTTGCTTTTTTGCTCATTCAGGGATGAATTAGCTACCATTTCATAAATTTTTTAAATTTATCCCCAACCTTAACAAAATAAACCCCTGCTGGGAGATTAGAAATATCAATCTTAAAATTCCCCTCTTGAGGGGTGGCATTTTGCAAAGCAAAATGACGGGGTGGAATCTTCTCTCCGAAGATATTGAATATTTCAAAATCGATCATAAGGGCAGGTTTAGAACCTGCCCTTACATTAATCTCAATATAATCACTTGCAGGATTTGGGGAGATACAGATTTCATCAATTGAAGTGTTTTCAATTACATCTGTTACTTCGTTGAATTTTGCAATATATGCTTGAGTATTATATTGTGATGACCCAATAACAAAATACGAACTTCTAGATTCATCTAAAATTATTTTGTTCAAACCTTTATCGACTTTATCTCTGTCCCAAAAGTATTCATAAATCAGATTAAAATTATCATCGAATTCCATTACAAAATATGACCAATATTGAGCATCTGTTAATATTTCTCTTTTAAATCCACAAGCTAATAATCTGTTTTTATAAGAAAATGGCACAATGTCAGTAAATACGATATCGTGATATTTATCAAAAATTATTTCCTTTTTTATACCATTGCTAGGGTCTAAATACAAAAAGCTATTGGTTAAATACGAACCTTTATATTGCAATTTATTAATATAAGTTTGGTAATTGTAATTCATAAACATATTGCTGAATTTTTGAGTATTTCCCAAATTATTCGTTGTATTATGCCTATAAAGTGCAGAAAGAGCGAACTTTTTGGCAGGGGTATTATAATCAAATTTCAATACAAAAAAGTTTTGATATCTTCCACTCATTCCACCGCTAACTTTTACTGAAATCAAAAATTGAGAATCACTCAAAACTAACACATTGCTAATTTCTGCGATATTCATAGTATCTGCGATTTTTACAAAACCTAATGAATCTTCTTTTATGAAATTTGCATCCATATCAAAATATTTCAATCTAATTGCTAAAGTGCTATCTTTGAGCATTGAGAAAGATGTTGCATTGAAAATCTGATTAGTATTTTTAAAAGTTTTTCCATTTAAATAAAGTCTTGGAGTTTGTGCAGAAATGCTATCAATATTTTGGGAAACAAACTCACCATTTTTATCAAATTTAGTCGCAGATAAATTATAATCACCTATATAATCTGCAATATGAATCTTGTAATAATCATCAATTGATACATATTCTAATTTATCGTTTTCGAATATAAGATAATTACCCGAAAATCGCTTTGCTACTTTATCCCATAAAATATTACCATTTAAATCAGCTTTTACAACACTGCTATATAAATATTCCGATACATCATTTTTAACTGAGTCGAGCTTCATACAACTCATCACAAGATTATTATCATAAGAGATAAATCCATTTACAAATGAAGATCCACTCGATAATTTATAAGATTTTTCGAAGACTAAAGATTGACTTTTTGCATTATAGCTACAAAGAATACATATTATGATAGTAAATAATGCCAGCTGTTTATTTAGAATTCCCATTTTTTCCCTTTCCAAAAATATTAAC
>CAIWET010000155.1 GCA_903911805.1 uncultured Ignavibacteria bacterium
AAAATTAAAAAAGTATAAAAATATGATTACTCTTTGTTTTATTAATTATTTAGTGTTAATTTTGTAATCTTGTTTTTTCAAAAAAATTAACTTTAATATGTCAGATAGTAAGAAGAAATCTAGTAAAGAGAATTCTAATAATAATGAAAAAAAATCAAACAAAAAGAAAATTTTTGGTTGGATTATATTTTTATGCCTACTTGGTCTTGGGGCTCAAATCGGAATTAATTATTTATACAATGATAGTGCTGAAGTAAATAATGCCCAAACAAATCAATTGGTTAAGCAGGATACACTTCTAAAACAAGATACATCTACACCTACTAATGCAAAATTTATGGCTGCTGTTTCTGATACTACATCTGACACAAGTTCTACTGTAGTTTATGTAAGTCGCCCCGAAGACGTTGGAGAAGCTAATTTTACAATGGATCAGAGTGCTGGTAAATCAATAAAGAGAGTTTTTACTGGAAAAAGGATTAATATTGCAGTAACTGGCGTTGATAGCAGACTTGGAACAAGTACAAAGCACGCAGACGCTAATCATATTCTATCAATTTTGCCAGATCAAGGTATAATTGAAATTACATCTATCCCAAGAGATACCCCAGCTGAAGCTGGTCAATCAGATTCGTCTGGACAGAATAAATTAACAATTGTTAGAGCATTAAAAGGTAGAGAAGCCTATTTAAAAGAAGCTGCACGAATTGCTGGATTAGATAAAATTCATTATTGGGTTGAAGCTGGCTTTTCACAAGTAATGGGAATTTTGAATTTACTTGGATTTAAAGATCCTGGCTCTGCTCTTCAAGTATTGCGTTCAAGAACAGCGCTTGGTGGTGATGATTACCAGAGATGTTATAACCAAGGGCAATTTATTAGACAATCGACTTTATCACATTTTAATAAATTTACTGGTGTTTTAGGCGAACTTGCTATTCGTGGAGGATTAGCATTTGTTGAAACAAACCTTACAACAGATATTATTAAAGATATTATTTCAAAACTTCAGGCAAAGAATTTTCCAAGTAGCCCTGAAGTTGTTACTCTCAGAGTAAGACCTGCAATGGGAAGAAGTTTCAAGATCTATGATTTTACTGACAATTCAACTTTTGTAAGTTTAAAATCTAAGATTGAATCTGTAAATTCGAATAAAGGACTTGATTCTGTAAAAGTTGTAGTTAATGTTGCTGGGAAATTAAATAATTTTGTAAATAAAGCTATTCAAGATAGTGCAAAACGTCCTCAAAACGTCATTACAGGATTGGTGACATATTACAACCAAAAAGCCTGGCATCAAGTGAAAGATGAGGCACAAAGAAACAAATTACGCGACCAGATTGGGCTTCTTCTTGCAAATGCATATGACAAGAAGAAACAACCAGATAAGGCTAAAGCAGTAAGAATAGCAATTGCTGACGAAAAAGAATTATTTTCTAAACAGTTATTTGATAAACCAAAAAGCACAAAGGTAAAATAGATGAAAACTCTTATATTAGTAAGACACGCAAAATCTGATTGGGGAAGTGGCTCAACTACTGATTTCGATAGACCACTAAATGCTCGTGGAAAAAAAGATGCTCCTTTTATGGGAGAATTAATCAGAGATAAAAAATTCAAACCTGAGTTGATTTTATCAAGTCCTGCAAATAGAGCAAAAACTACCGCAATTGAAATTGCAAAAATTCTATTTTATCCAGAAAACAAAATTGAATTTGTTGATAGGATTTATAATGGTGGAAATAGAGATATTCTAAAAATTATAAATGCAATCGATAATTCAATTAATAATGCAATGCTTTTTGGGCACAATCCAGATATCACTTCTCTTGTTACATTGCTTTCTGATGGTTTTGTTGACAATATGCCAACTTGTGGAGTTGCTTGTATTGATTTTAATATCGAAAATTGGAACGAAATCAGCGACAACAGAAGTGGAAATCTAAGATTTTTTGAATATCCTAAATTATATTAATAAGTGATAGACAGAATTAAACAAAATTTGCTAAGATTATTGGGAGTATTTTGGATAATTCACTCATCAATTATATTTTCAATAATTATTAGTATTAAAAATTCCAACGAACTAATGTTTTACGTAACTGTTGGTTATTCACTTTCTTTTTTCTGCTTGATTAATGGCTTATTATTTATGAAAGCAAATTCAATAAAAATGATGTATCAAGAATACAGAATCTTGGATAAATCAATTCTAAATTTATTGAAAAATTCAAAGAAAAAGCAAATAGATTTAAATAATTTATCTTCAAAAGGTGAATACAAACAATTATTAACTTATTTCAAAAAACGCAATAAAATTGGTTATGGTAATTTAGATTTAAATAATCATATCCTTGAATACAAAGTAAATAGATGAAAAAAAGATATATATTACACATTACATTATTTATAGCAACCTTTATTACAACAGTAATTGCTGGCACGCAATGGGCTATGATGGATGCTCACGAAATTTCCAATTGGTCTTATGGATTGCAATATGCCTTATTAGTTTTATCTTTTTTAACGGCTCACGAATTTGGTCATTATTTTGCTGCTGTTTATCATAAAGTTCCAGCATCATTACCATTTTATATTCCTGCACCAATCCCTGAAGCAATGTTTTTTGGAACATTTGGCGCAGTAATTAAAACACACGCACCAATCCCAACAAAAAAAGCTCTTTTTGACATTGGAGCATCAGGTCCACTTGCTGGATTTGTTGTTTCATTTATAATCTTAATAATTGGATTTATTTTCTTACCTGATAAAAGTACATTATACCAATTTCACCCTGATTATTTGTTGCTTCAAAAAATACCTGAAACTGGACTTTATTTCGGTGATAATCTCTTATTCCAAATTTTGAAATATATATTTAATTCTCCAGGAAAATGGATTCCACCGATGAATGAAATTTATCATTATCCATTTTTATGTGCTGGTTGGTTTGGAATGTTCGTAACAGCTTTAAATTTAATACCAATCGGACAATTAGATGGTGGCCACGTTTTATATGCAATGTATGGAAAAATTCAGCACAAAGTAGCCAAAATTCTTTGGATTTTCATTTTAATTGCTGGAATCGGAGCAATGATAAATATCTTAAAGGAATATCTTGAACTATCCGAAGAAGCCAGTTCATTTTTGGTTTATTTGCAAAACAATCTTTTACCTACATTAAGATTTGTAAATGACCATTTCCCAATCATTTTCCAAGCTTGGGGCGGTTGGTTGTTATGGTCGATTGTTACAAGATTTTTTATAAAATTGCCACATCCAGAAATAATTGATGATGAACCAATAGGAAAAGTTAGAATGATTTTGGGCTGGATTTGTATGATAATTCTCATTCTATCATTTACCTATAATGGATTATATTTCCTATAATTCAAATAATCCTCACATTTAATATATAAAAGAAATTAATCGAAAATAATAAATCATAATTCTCGTTTTAGAATTATTATATAAAATGAGGAAATTAATGGAAGCCGAATTAAAAGCAGTATTTGAT
>CAIWET010000156.1 GCA_903911805.1 uncultured Ignavibacteria bacterium
GCAACAAGAGCTGATGCTAGTAAACATGGCGGTGATTTTAAAGCAATTGTAGAAGGTGTAAATACCACTCTTGATGATGTAATTGGTCCGCTAAATGTTGCTGCTGATTATGTTGATAAAATTTCAAAAGGCGATATTCCAGAAAAAATTACAAAAGAATATTTCGGTGATTTCAATATTATTAAAAGTAATTTAAATTCATTGATTGATTCTTTAAATGATGTTTCAAACATTGCAATACAAATTTCAAAAGGAAATTTGAATAATAAGATTACGCTAAGAAATCCAAATGACGGATTAATGATAGCAATGCAGGAAATGACTAATGAAATTAATAAAGTCAAAGATGAAGTACAAGTTTTAATCAAGGATTCGCAAGATGGAAAATTAAATAATCGCGGTGATATAACTAAATTTGATGGTGTTTGGAAAACATTGGTTCTTGGTATTAATAATATGCTTGATGCAATTCTTATTCCAATCGGAGAAGGTAATAGAGTATTAAAATTATTGCGTGGCGGTGATTTAAGAGAAACTGTAAACTTAGATCTTAAAGGTGACCATAAAGCGATGCAGGATGCAGTTAATGGCGTTCAGGGCTGGCTTAAGGGCTTAATAAATTATGTAACTAAGATTGCAAACGGAGATATGACTGCTAATATTGATAAAGCATCAAATGATGACCAAATTCATGAATGGCTTATTCTAATGAGAGAAAACATTAAAGCACTTGTTGTTGATGCAAATATGCTCGCAAAAGCAGCAGTTGAAGGTAATTTAAGTAGAAGAGCTGATGCAACAAAACACAATGGCGATTTCCGCGCAATTGTTGAAGGCGTTAATGAAACAATTAATTCATTGATGGATCCAGTAAATGAAGCTACAGAAATTCTTGGAATTATGTCCACTGGTGATTTAACTTCCAGGATGCAAGGCGATTATAACGGTGACCATATGAAACTTAAAGACAGTATAAATACTGTTCAAGATTCATTAAGTACATTATTAAAACAAGTAAATGACGCTGTTCAGTCAGCTGCAAGTGCTGCATTAGAAATCACTTCTACTGCAGAATCACTCGCTGCATCATCTGAAGAGCAAAATGCACAAGCTGACGAAGTAGCTTCAGCAGTTGAAGAAATGTCAAGAACTGTAACTGAAAATGCAATGGCTGCTAACAGAACAGCTGAAGTTGCTATCAAAAATGGTAATATTGCTTCTGATGGTGGAAATGTTGTAGGTCAAACAGTTACTAAGATGCGTGACATCGCTGGTGTTGTTAAGCAATCTGCTGACAATATCGAAAAACTTGGTGAATCAAGTAAACAAATTGGCGAAATCATTTCGGTTATTGATGACATTGCAGATCAAACTAACTTATTAGCACTTAATGCCGCAATTGAAGCAGCAAGAGCTGGCGAACAAGGTCGTGGATTTGCTGTAGTTGCTGACGAAGTTAGAAAACTTGCTGAAAGAACAACTGAAGCAACAAAACAAATTGCAGTGATGATCAAGGGTATTCAGAGTGAAACACAAGAAGCAGTTATAGCTATGAAAAAAGGAAATGACGAAGTTTCCAGCGGTATCGCATTGGCTGATAGAGCAGGTTCCTCATTAAAAGAAATCGTTGTTTCAACTCAAGACGTTATCGATATGATTAATCAAATTGCTGCTGCATCTGAGCAACAATCATCAACATCTGAAGAAATTTCGAAAAACGTAAGTTCAATTTCTGAAGTAACTGGTGAATCTACTAAGAGAATTCAAGACATTGCTCATTCATCTGATGACTTGTCTAAATTAACTGAACACTTAAAGAACTTGATTGACCAATTCAAAATTGGTGAAGATATGAGTAATTATGGTGGATTTCAAAATAAATCATTGAAAAAATTACAGTCCCAGAAGAAACATCTTCCTCCTGGAACTTTCCACTAAAATTTCTAAAATTAAGCTGCCCCTCAACAAGGCAGCTTTTTTTTGCATTATTTTTTAAAACAATTTTACTTTATGAGTGTTAATATATTTTTGAGTAAAAAATGAGTTGGAATGAAATTTATGCAGAAAATTAAATACTCAGCTGTTTCGATAATTCTTTACTTTCTGAAATTACAAAACCACTCGAATTATTAAATGGTCCATCTGATGGAGTAACATATTCTTATGATTACAATTCAAAAGCAGGTATTTCCGCGGCTATAGTTGTTTCAGAATATGATAATTCCAATAATGTCAAAGATCCATCTAGAACATTTATTATGATGAAAAAGGATGGAGAAAAAAATTGGATAACTATTGAAGAAACCTTAGAAGTAAAAAACTATCTGTATAATTCTAAAATTAAAGTCTATGATAATGGAATAATTGCATTTAGAAATGAGTTTCCTCTTTGGAATAGCAGTAAAGGTAAATTTGATTTGGCAACCTTGCAAGCTTATACTACAGATCAAGGGGAGAACTGGAGTAGTTCTTTCACCACTTGGCAAAGCCAAACTTTTTATTCTAAAGAAAATACTATTTATAAAATATTTATGGATCAACTTAATTTAAGTTTTGATTTGGGGAAGTACTTTTATAGGGTTTTACTGCCTAATAAAAATAGAGAATATAATACTTATGTTTACTATCAATTTTTTGCAATATCGGATAGTGGTGTTGCATTTCCAAATTAACCAAGATAGATCAATTGTAACAATAAAAGTTTATGATTATATTGGCAGAGAAGCAGCAGATTTGTTCTTAGATGTATTGAATAAAGGAGAATATAGCCAAAAAATCAAACTTGGAAATATTCCCAAAGGTTATTATTATATAGTGATAGAAATAAATGATTTAGTTGTAGGTATCCAAATAATAATTAGTAGGTAAATATTGAAAATATTTAATTCATAATCTTATATAAATCAATTAGAAAGTATATTCAAATTAATAATACCAGAAACTTTTGAGGAACCAAAATACTTTTTTTATCTATTCTTAACAATTTTTATTAGAATATTTTTTCCTTCATCGATATTAATATAAGCAAAATAAATTCCAATTGATAAATTCGCTATGTCAAAATAATAATAAAAAGCATCACTATTTATAGAAAAAATTGGCTTCCCTTGCAAATCAAAAATATTGATATAGTTAACAAGAAAATCTATTTTTTTTGTTAATGTTAAAGAAGCTTCATTTTGAGAAATATTAAAATATTTAGTATATAATAATTCAGTACCATTATTTTGATTAGATAATTTTTCTAAGTAAGTTTTCTTTGAATTTTTATCTCTTATTAATTTATAATGTGGAATATTATATTCGTCAAAAAAGTATAATATGAAATCTGATTCCTGATTAATTTTACCATTGATTAATTTACAAGTCCAATTAATTCCAATATTAGCATTGTCTCTATCGATAATGCTACCAGCAACAATAATAGAATCGTTTATTAAAATAACATAATTTGTGAATAGTTGGCTGTTAGGACTACAAACAATTAAAATCTCTGCTTGTTTATCCTCATAGTTTAATTTCAGATCAACAAGTTTTTGTGAAAATAAATTAGTTCCTAGAAATAATAATATGAGCAAAATATTTTTCATAATAGCTAAATCTAATTATTGCAAATCCATATTATGAACCATCCGAGGTCGAAATCATTCGGAAGGTTTATTAAAAAAATTCAAATTATTCTTTAATAAATTTCTCATATTTATTTCC
>CAIWET010000157.1 GCA_903911805.1 uncultured Ignavibacteria bacterium
GTACTTGAAGTAGTATCATCACTAGAAATACTTAACATATTTGAGGGCCAAGGATTTTCGAGTATTACCTGATTTTTTAAACTAACGGCTAAATTACTATCTATGACCAAACTATTAAAATATGGTAAATTAGGATTATCATTTATTTTGCCTTTTATAATCATGAATCCAAATATTTCTTTTAACGTATCTCCTGATCTAAAAATTAAACTATCTGGTTTCAATTTATTAATTAATAATACTGGCGAATATTGAAATGAACGTGCATTTAATAATTCATTACTAACTGCATGAGAATATCCTTCTGGTTTTACAATGTAATTTACATTAGTTTGAAAAGTATCTTTATATCTATCATGATAAGTGTCAACTTGATTCATTAGAAGTACTTCGTTTATCTTTTTTTGCGAATCCCAGTGCCACCCTTTTAAAAGATTTGTTTGTTTAAATGCAATAGAATCTGCTGAAAGGAAATAGTTATTCATACCTTTGAATCTAAATGGTATTTGTATTGGGTCATAATCCTGGGAATATAATATATTTCCAAAGATGAAGACTAAGATAATTATATTTTTCAAAATCTACCTCAAAACTTGAAATTTTTGAGTATAAATTCTATTTTCTGTTTTAGCTTTAACCAAATAAATCCCGTTGGATAGATTTAATTTAACAGATAATTCTTTTGTGGAAACTAATTCATTCAATTGGGATTGATATATTCTATTACCTATTAAATCGCTTATTATTAATTCCAAAGGTGGTTCAACATCATAACTACATCTAAGATTTAAAATTCCATCTTGGGTATAATTAATTATTAAATAGGGGATTTCTGATTCTTGAGATACATCTGTTATTGAATTTTTCAATAAAGTAAATCTCTTTTCAGAACCCATAAAAACATACCATTGATTTGCATTTCCTTGCGTTTCCATTATTTTATCTTTTAAATTATAAGTATATTTTTGATTATTTGGGTCTATATAATCTAAAATCCTTCCTTCTTTATAATACAATTTTGAATTATCTTTTGTAAATTTAAAATTAGAAATTCTTATCTCATTACTTGATATCTCATCTATGATATTTTCATTTAGGTTGTAAATAGTATTAACAAATATATTAGTTGTCAATGCAGCTAAATATTTATCGTCTTTGGAGAAATCTAAATGCCAATAGCCATCACTTCCTGAAGTATCCTGTAAAACTTTTATAAGTTGTAATTTTTTAGCATCCCAAAGTTCAAGTCTAATTCTATCAGTATACCCACTATCTGGGTGAAAATGCTTATATGGAAAACCAATAGCAAACATTTTTCCATCGTTTGAATATTTTACTTTATTTCCTGTATTATTTGCACCAGATTTATTAAATATTAATTTTGCTGATAGCCATTCGTAAATTTCAAAGTTTATATCTTGTCTGAACGAACCTACAATAATATATTTTTCATCTGGGCTTATATCCATTGACCAGCCACCAAGTTGTAAATTTTTAATCATTTTTTCTTTTTGTACATCCCAAATAGTTACGCCACCAGAACCATTAGATGTTATTATTATATTACCTAATGCAGATATTTTCATATCATAAATGCCTGAAACACTATCTTTTGTAAAAGTACTAACATATTCACCAGTTATTGCATCCATCTTCTTTATGGTAGTACCAACTGCACAATAAATATACTTCCCATCTTGCGAAAACTTAGCAAAATTGATGAACTCTGGATATGTTTTTTGCCAAACAACTTCAAGTTGCGAATAAGCCGACAAACTTGCTATTAATAGCACTACGATAAACATTAATATTTTCATTTTAAAACTCCAATTTGGATATTGAATATTTATATTTCCAACAATCCTTTAACAAGTGTAACCGCCATTATGCAAATTAAATAAATATTATTTGTTTGCTTGAATAATTGATGATTTGAATTAATCAAGAATTTGGTTGTAGTATCTGCACCATAACTAAAACTTTGCTGTATTGGGTCTGAATTTTGCCCAATAAGCAAACTGATATTTAATATGAATAGAAATATTATTAATTTCATAAAATCACCTTATCTTTGTATCAATATTTTCTGTGAGAAATCAATACTTACTGATTTTATCTGAATTATATAAGAGCCGTTAGTAATTATTTTTGGTATCTGTATTTTGTTTGTTCCGGAATTTAGAAAAATAGAATTTCTATAAACTTCTTTACCATTCAAATTGAATATCATAACATTTATTTCTTCAGTTATTTCTGTTTTATTTTCAATATTAATAATATCTTTTGTATTTGATATATTAATTTTTTGAATAATTTCATTCACTCCTACATTTTTTGGTCTGAGCAAATATTTTCCTGTAAATAATAAATTATTCGTTGAACTAGCTAAACAAAATGATTTTGTATTAAAACTTTGTAATAGTTCAATTGTATTCCTATTATAAATCAGCAAACGGTATTCACTAATATCTGGATTTGGATAATAGGAAACAAAATCTCCATTAAACATAAATTCATTAAAGCCAATATCAACATTCATAAATGTTGATAATTCTTTATAAAGTTGAAATTTTTTAGTATCAAATATACTAATAATATACGGAACAATTCTTCTTGTCGAGACAAACAAATCATCCCAAGAGAATTTTATATCCATAAAGGATGTCATATTATTTCCCTCCAATTCAAATCTCTTAATTTCAGTTAAAGTTTCTGTATCCCAAAGAGTGAGGTAGTATTTTGAGCCATCTAAACTGAATGAAGCAGTAGCAATCAATTTTCCGTTATGAGAAACTCTTACGAGATTAAAATTTTCATTTGAAGATTTGGATGATAAGATCTTTTCATTTTGAAAATCATAAATCATTAATCTAGTTGCTGGATGCTGATAATCAGTTATTATCATTCTATTATCATCAATAAAATCAGAATATCCAATATTTAATCTTTTTATAACTTTTTCAGTTTTTGTATCCCAAAAATAAATAAATCCATTCGTTTTATCAATTGCAGAGCCGGTAATCAAATATTTATCATTTTTAGACAAATAGAAATTATGTGTAATTGCCAGAACTTGATTTGATCCATAATCAAAAGTAGAAACAAAACTACCGTCAATTGAACGATATTTGCTAATAGTATTTCCACCAGCCACATAAATAAATTCTCCATCTTTAGAGAATTGAGCATAAGTGCCACCAATATCCTTTTCCCAAGCAATTTCGTATTCCTGAGAAAATAGCTTAGTGGTAATTAAAATCAAAATTATTATTAGCTTTTTCATATTACATCTTCACAAATTTCTCAAATTTATTGCCAATTTTGATAAAATAAACTCCCGGAACAAGATTAGAAACATCAATATTAATCCCGGTTCCTGAGCTTGCCGAAGGAAGGGGTGGGGTTTCTTGGGGTTCCCCAAAGATATTATAAATCTCTAAAGACACACCCCACTTCGACAAGCTCAGTGCATCGCCTAACCCCCTCTTAATAGAGGGGGAATCAAGAGGGATTTCAATAAAATCACCTGCTGGATTTGGTGAAATTGAGAATCTATTTTGCTCATTTTCTGCTACCCCAACGGTTTTAGGTTTTAATAGTGCTTTCCCAGTAAAGATAAGATTGTTCGAACTTGTATTTAAAGGATAAGAAAATATTTTTTTATTATCTTTCAATTTCAAAGAAATTATATCAACAAAAAATGTATTATAATCTTCATTATTGAAATTATTATAAGTGAATAAAATATTTTTATTATCAGATGTAAAATCAAAAGTCCCACAACCTAAAGGTGTTATTTCTTTAGAATTGATTAAAAGATTCAAATTAGTAATATCAAAAATATTCACATGATGAGGGTCAAAAGACCTTACCCCAACAAATTTATCATCCCAAGAGAATTTAATATCTTTAAATTCAGCACCTTGAGCAAAATCATTCAGTGGAAATCTTTTTACTTCAGTTATAGAATCAGTATTCCAAAGAGTAAGATAAAAATTCTTGTTTTTCTGGTTGTCAGTATAAATGGATGCAGTTGCAAACATTTTCCCGTTGTGAGAGACTCTAAGTATTATTACGTCTTCATTGATGCTTTTTGATTTTATAACTATTGAGTCATTAAATGCAGTTTTAAATATTGAATATTTATCAGCAATTATTAAATATTTTTCGTCTGCTGAAATATCCATGCAGTTAATTTTTTGTATTTGTCTTACTCCCTTTTCTGTTCTTGTATCCCAAATACTGAATCTATCAGTACAAACTGTAAGATAATTACCAAGTCCTGACAAATAGAAAATTCCATAAATTGGAATATCATTTTTAATAAATCCTGTTCCATCAAATTTTGATACAAAACTACCATCAGAAGAACGATACTTGCTGATAGTATTTCCACCGGCCACATAAATAAATTCTCCATCTTTAGAGAATTGGGCAAAAGAACCACCAATATCCTTCTCCCAAGCAATTTCGTATTCCTGAGAAAAAAGTGAATTACTTGCTATAAATAGCACCACGATAAACATTAATTTTTTCATTTTAAAACTCCAATTTGGATATTGAATATTTATATTTCCAACAATCCTTTAACAAGTGTAACCGCCATTATGCAAATTAAATAAATATTATTTGTTTGCCAAATAATTGTGTTTAATGCTAAATTGAAATTCCTGCTTAGATTTGGTGGGATTTATAAAAAAAAGGCAAGTCTTTAGACCTGCCTTTTTAGTTTTAAAGAAAATGGGAAACTTTAGCTTAATTGCCAGTCATTTCTCTCAAGATATTTTGTATCTATATTTCCAGCAATAAAATCTTTGTTTTCCATCATTTTTTGGTGGAAAGGAATTGTTGTTTTAATTCCTTCAATAACCATTTCGTCTAAAGCTCTTCTCATTTTTTGAATTGCTTCTAATCTTGTTGGTGCAAATGTTATTACTTTTGCTAATAATGAATCGTAATAAGGTGGAATCACATAAGAAGAATATACGTGTGAATCTACTCTTACGCCGTGACCACCTGGAAAATGTAAGGATTCAATTTTTCCTGGTGATGGTCTGAAGTCATTAAATGGATCTTCAGCATTTATTCTGCATTCGATTGCGTGCATTTCGAATGGTTTATTTACAAATGTTAATTTGCCACCTGAGCAAACATTGAGTTGCTCTTTGATTAAATCAAGATTCATTGACTCTTCGGTAACAGGATGTTCTACCTGAATTCTGGTATTCATTTCCATAAAATAGAAATTTTTATCATTATCAACTAAGAATTCGATTGTTCCAGGACCAACATACTGCACAGCTTTAGCGCCAAGTATTGCGGCTTCGCCCATTCTTCTTCTTAAATCATCATCAACAAATGGAGATGGTGCTTCTTCGATTAATTTTTGGTGTCTTCTTTGAGTAGAACATTCTCTTTCATTCAAATGAGCAACATTCCCAAATCTATCTCCAAAAATCTGAATTTCGATATGTCTAGAGCCAATTATCAATCTTTCGATATACAAATCAGGATTGTTAAAGGATTTTTCAGCTTCATTAGAAGTCATTTCGTAAAGTTTTTCGAGTTCTTCTCTATTGTTACAAACTCTCATACCTTTACCGCCGCCACCTGCAACAGCTTTAATCATTACAGGATAACCGATTTCTTCACAAATTTCAATTGCGTGGTTCAAATCTTTAACTATTCCAACGCTTCCAGGAACAACAGGCACTCCTGCAAGGCGCATTGTTTCTTTAGCAACTGATTTATTACCCATATTGGCAATTGCTTCGGCAGAAGGTCCAATAAAAGTAATATTGCATTCATTGCAAATATGCACAAAATCTTCATTTTCAGCCAAAAAACCATATCCAGGATGGATAGCGTCAGCATTTGTTATTTCTGCTGCTGCAATAATTGCAGGAATGCTCAAATAACTTTTTCTGCTTTCGGCTGGACCAATGCAAACTGCTTCATCTGCAAACTTTACGTGCAAAGATTTTTGATCTGCTTCGGAATAAACTGCAACTGTTTTAATGCCAAGCTCTTTGCAAGCTCTGATAATTCTAAGAGCAATTTCACTTCGATTAGCAATTAATATTTTTTTAAACATATTTACCTTAGTCGGCTTTAATTAAAAATAGTGGCTGACCAAATTCAACTGGTTTTCCGTTTTCGATTAAAATCTTAACAACGGTACCGCTTACGTCACTTTCAATTTCATTCATCAACTTCATAGCTTCAACTATGCAAAGTGTTTGACCTTGATTAACGTGAGCGCCAATTTCAGCATAAGGAGCGGAAGTAGGTGAAGCTGAACGATAGAAAGTACCAACAATTGGTGATTTCAAAATATGGAGATCCAAATCTTCTTTCGAAGTTTCTGAGATTGGCTCAACGTGACTATGTGCAGTTGTTGCAGTTACGTGAGTTGGAATTTCCATCATCTGTGACTGATTTGGCATCTGCATTGTATATTGAACAGGCATCTGACCATTTTGAGAAGGACTTTTAGAGAAGTAAATTCTCGTTCCTTCTTCTTCGATTTCTAACTCTTGAGTTGTGCTGTCCTCAAAAATTTTGACAAGTCTTCTTAAATAATTTAAATCCATTTTACTCCTTAATCATATAAAAAAAAAGCATGTTTTTTATTACAAAAACACGCTTTTAGCTTAAAAATAGTGTGTTATTCTTTAACTCTTTCGATATAGTCGCCATTACGAGTATCAACTCTGATTAAATCGCCTTCGTTAATAAACAAAGGAACTGATACTTGAGCGCCTGTTTCAGTGGTTGCAGGCTTTAATACGTTAGTTGCAGTATCGCCTTTCAAACCTGGTTCGGTATGAGTTATTCTTAAATGAATATGAGGTGGTAATTCAGCATCAATTACTAAACCATCAACAAATGCTAATTGTACTTCTTGATTTTCTTTTAAGAATTCGATAGATTTTCCTAAAACGTGTCCATCAACTGGAACTTGTTCGTAGTTGGTTGGATCCATAAAAATCAAGACGTTGCCGTCTCTATATAAAAATTCATAATTTTTTCTTTCTACTCTAACGAATTCAATCGCTTCGCCTGAGCGGAATCTATTTTCAGAGAGTTTACCAGATTTCATATTTCTCATTTTAACTTGGTAAAAAGCTCTTAAATTGCCGGGAGTTCTGTGTTCTGATTCTAACACAACGCAAAGGTCGCCGTTATAAACTATAACTGCGCCCGGTCTTAAATCTGCTGTAGTTCCTGCCATAAAAATTGTATATTCTTTATGTTTATAATATTATTTGAGGTGATAGAGGGAGTCGAACCCCCGTACGAGGTTTTGCAGACCTCTGCCTAGCCACTCGGCCATATCACCAGAGAATTACAAAATTACGGAATATTTTTGAATTGTCAAAGAAAAAAATGAAATTCAACTTTTTCTTATTCTATATAGGTTTAAAATAGCTACACTTTATTTATTAATATGGGCAGGTTCGTTGTGTCTGGCATACAAACTAAAATATATAGAAAAACACGTCATTCTGAGCAAAGCGAAGAATCCAGGAATAAATAACAAATCCATACACCAATTTAATTTCAATAAATCAAATTATTTTCTTAAATTTGTAATAGTAAAAATATAATAAGAAAGAAACAAAAATGAATCAGCTAATTTTATATAACTTAATTAAAGTTATAAGAAAATGGATTCATAAGGACAAGAAACAATGGA
>CAIWET010000158.1 GCA_903911805.1 uncultured Ignavibacteria bacterium
TAATAATAATTTCACTAAAATTGACTTTAATATCATTCAGTACATCAATTGCTAGTTTTTTCTTGTTAAGAATTGCACTAAAATATCTAAAAAAATATGCTTCTAGAATGCAAAATGCTATGGCTGACTATACTACAGTTTTGCAAGAAACACTATCTGGGATTAGAGCGGTAAAGGCTTATAATGCAGAGAAAATTGTAAATAAGAAATTTGATGATTTTACTTCAAATTATGTAAACGCTTCTGTAAAACATCAGAAAATTATATCTATAGTTCCTGGAGTAAATGAAATGTTTGCAATTATTGCGATTTGCGTTGTTTTATTGATTGGTGGTTTGCAAGTATTCAATGGGGAACTAAAAGCAGATGATCTAATGTTGTTTTTATTCGCATTATTTTCAGTAATGTCGCCAATTTCTACTATAGTTAATAATTTGTCAAATTATCAAAGAGGAATTATTGCAGCAGAAAGAGTTTTTAGTATAATTGATGAAGTTCCAACTGTGCAAACTGGCGATGGGGTAATCTCTGATTTTAATGAAAATATTACAATTAAAAATGTAGCTTTCAAATATGATAAAACAATTGTATTAGATAATATTAATTTTGAAATAAAAAAAGGCAAGAAGATAGCCTTTGTTGGAGCAAGTGGAAGCGGTAAATCAACAATGCTTGATTTAATTATTAGATTTTATGACCCAATTTCTGGTAATATTTTAGTTGATGGAGTTGATATCTCAACTTTGAAGTTAAGTCATTATCGTAAATTATTTGGAATAGTCTCTCAGGAAACAATTTTATTTAATGACACAATTGCAAATAATATTAGATATGGCGTTGCTGATATAACAGATGACCATATTTTAACTGCTTGCAAAATCGCAAACGCTTATGGTTTCATTTCTCAATTGCCAGAAGGATTGAATACTAAAATTGGTGACAGAGGAGTTCTACTATCTGGAGGTGAACGCCAAAGAGTTGCAATAGCAAGAGCAATTGTTAGAGATCCAAAAATTCTTGTTTTTGACGAGGCAACATCAGCTTTAGATGCAGAATCAGAGCAAATTGTTCAGTTAGCGATTAATGATTCTTTAGTAAATAGAACGGCGATAATTGTAGCTCATAGATTATCAACAATTAAAGATTGTGACGAGATATTAATATTCGATAAAGGTAAGATTGTTGAAAGAGGTAATCACCAAGAATTGTTTGATTTGAATGGAATTTATAGAAAATTGTATGATATTCAATTTTATTCGGGTGATAGTCAATAATTTTCTAAAAATTTAGTCTTAGCAAATTAGTTTGTAAATTAATTTAAAAACATAATGAAATTTATTTTATTATTAGGCACAATTATAGTAAATTTAGCACTGGTTTTTTATACAGTGTCGTTTATAAAGCAAAAAAAACAAAAGGCAATCTCTGGTTCTATTATGAGATTTCAGCTAATTGGATTAATTTTTGATGTTGTTGCTACTGTATTAATGATTTCTGGATCTTCTAATTCTCCATTTTCTTTGCACGGAATTTTAGGATATTCATCTTTAACAGGTATGTTACTTGACACATATTTATTATTTAAATTAAAAGCAAATAGCAGTGAACCTGTTACTATTAATAAGGGTTTGAGCATTTATTCAAATATTGCTTATATTTGGTGGATAGCAGCTTTTATTACTGGTGCATTATTAGTAATGATTAAAAGATTTTAAAAAAATATTATGAATACAGCAGATCTACACATACATACAACTTTTTCTGACGGCAAAAAAACTGTAGAAGAAATTTTTAGGAAAGCTAAAGAAAACAAGCTAAAAGCGATAAGCATTACCGACCACGATACTGTTGAATCCGCTTATTCTGCTTATGAATATTCCAAAACTTACTCTATCGAATATGTTACTGGAATTGAATTAAGTTGCTATGAAAATGATAAAGAATATCATATTCTTGGATATGGAATTGATATTGAAAACAAAAAATTAAAAGACCAATTAGCAATTATTAGAGTTGCTAGATTAGTTAGAGCCGAAAAAATTCTCAATAAATTAAGAGAAATGAATATGGATATCAATCTTGATCATCTTCTCGAAAGTTTTGGTAGCGTTCCAATTGCAAGACCTCACATTGCTCAGCTTATGATGGAATTGGGTTATGTAAAGAATTACAGAGAAGCCTTTTATCAATATATTGGCGACGGTAAACCTGCTTACGAATCCAAAGATATTTTCCCTGTTGAGGATGGGATTAAACTCATTCATCAAGCTGGTGGTATAGCATCAATTGCTCATCCAGCCAAAATGGTGACTCACGATGATTTAAATAAAATTATCAAAAAAGGTCTTGATGGAATTGAAGTTTATCACCCAATGCACGACTCATATTTACAAAATTATTATAGAGCTGTAGCATATCAATATATGCTTTTAGAAACTGGTGGCTCAGACTATCACGGAGTTAAAGAAACTGATGAAAGTAATTTTGGGAAGTTCACTTGCTCTTATGGGGTATTCCAATCAATAAAACGTCAGGTTTCTAATAAAAGTATGTTTTAATTTTGTAATATCAATTTAAGATTTTCGTCAAAAGCTATGAAAATTTATCATAGCTTTTTTTTATATATGGAGTAATTAATGGAAAATGAAGTAAAATCAGGACAAGAATTCGAGTTTAAGGCAGAAATGAAGCAATTGCTTAATTTAATTGTTCACTCACTTTATACTCATCCCGAAATTTTCGTAAGGGAATTAGTTTCTAACGCATCAGATGCATTGAATAAACTTAGATTTAAAAGATTGACTAATCCAGATATTTTGCAGCCTGATGCAGAACTTGGAATTAAAATTAAATTAGACAAAGAGAATGGAATTTTCTCAATTGAAGATTCTGGTATCGGAATGAATAACGAAGAATTAACAGCAAATTTGGGAACAATCGCCAGCTCAGGAACATTGCAATTTTTAAAGAATATGAAAGAGCAACAAAAATCTTTAGATGGCAATATGATTGGTCAATTTGGCGTAGGATTCTATTCTATCTTTATGGTAACTGACGAGGTTACTGTAGAAACCAGATCAGCTGATGCAGAAGGTAAGGCTTATAAGTGGATTTCCAAAGGAGAAGAAAAATATATAATTGACGAATCCGATAAAGAAACTCGCGGAACAACCATTACGTTTAAATTGAAAGATGAATACAAAGAATATGCTGAAGACTATACAGTAAAAAATGTTCTTAATAAATATTCTAATTTTGTTGATTTCCCAATTTATGTAAATGATGAGAAAGTAAACAATATTACTGCTTTATGGCACAAGAAAAAAGATGACACAACTACCGAAGAATTAAATGAATTTTATAAATTTATTTCTGCTGATTATCAAGAACCACTTGGTCATTTGCAATTAAATATTGAAGGAGTTTTAAATTTCAAGGCATTGTTATTTATACCAAAGGTAGCTCCACCCTATTTATTCAGAGATTTACAAGATAAATCTCTTCATTTATATTCAAATAAAGTATTCATTCAAGATGATTGTAAAGACTTATTACCCGACTATTTGAAGTTTGTTAAAGGTGTTGTTGATACTGAAGATTTGCCACTAAACGTGTCTCGTGAAGTTACTCAGTCAAGCCCAATTATGACTAAAATTAAAAACACTTTAACCTCAAAATTATTAGCCTTATTTGAAGATTGGGCAGAAAATGATAATGAAAAATTCTTAGAGTTTTACAAACAATTTAGTCCTGTTTTCAAGACTGGTATTAACTCTGATTTCACAAATAAAGATAAAATCGTCAATTTACTTAGATTTGAAACATCATTAACTGAAAAAGAAAAGTTAAGTTCATTGAAAGACTACGTTTCACGAATGAAAGATGGTCAAAATGATATTTTCTATGTTGCTGGCGATAATCGCGAAAATATTGTAAAAAATCCAAATTTAGAATATTTCTTTAATAATAACATTGAAGTGATATTCTTAACTGATCCTGTTGATTTATTTACAATTACTTATATTTTTAATTTCGAAAACAAACCTTTGAAATCAATTGATAAAGCTGATATTGACGTTTCTAAAACAGACAATTCAGCTAATGATTTATCTGAAGATATTACAAGTGGAATTATCGAAACATTCAAAAAAGTTCTTGAAGATAACGTGCAGGATGTAATTAAATCTAAGCGTCTTGTTGATTCACCTTGTACTTTGGTGGTTGGAAAAGACGGAATGGATCCTCAGATGGAAAAAATTATGCAGATGATGGATAAGGGATATAGTGGCTCTAAGAGAATCTTGGAAATTAACACATCTCACGAAATCATTAAAAACTTAGCAAAATTAAATATTGCTAATCCAGATGACGAATTCTTAAAGAAAACAATTATCCAACTTTATGAAGGCTCAATGTTAATTGAAGGATATTTGAAATCACCTATTGATTACGTGAAAAGAATGAATGAATTCATTTTAAAAGCGACTAGATAATTTAAATTGAGATTATTTATAAATAAAAAACCCACTTAAAGTGGGTTTTTTGTTTTTAGATTTTAAAAGAAAATTAGAATTTATAAATTGCTATAAAATATAGCTGTTCCAGCTACTGTAACCATTAGCATACTACTATTTTGTCCAACTGTCTCATAATCAAGGTCAACACCGATAACGGCATTAGCACCCATCATTTGAGCCTGAGATATCATTTCATCAATTGCTATATCTTTTGCTTTTTTTAATTCTTGTTCGTATGCAGCCGAACGACCGCCAACAATATCAGTAATATTTGCAAAAAAATCTCTAAATATATTTGCTCCTAAAATTGCTTCACCAGAAACTAATCCATAGTATTTTTCAATTTTTTTACCGTCAAGTGTATTTGTAGTTGTTACTAACATATTCACTCACCTTACCATTGGAATAAAAATCCAACTGATACATAAATGACATCAGTTTTGGATTTAAAATCATTTGAAAGAATTTGTCCATCAGATTTTAAATATTTCATTTTGAAATCTGTTTCAGTACCTAAAGAATATCGTGCTTTTATATCTAAAGAATAAACCGTTTTAGCATCAGGAAGATTAATAGATTGACCTAATTTAATCAATGTACCAGCTCCAACTCCATAATTCCAGCTCACTTTAGAAAATGTCTCGTTTTGATTCATTGATGAATAATTAGATTTAAAATCTAATGACCCAGAATAAACAGTCAGTCCTGCAAAACCTTCAACATAAGGACTTAACCAACTCAATATATTGGGTTGAAATTTTATAAATGCGTTGATAGGAATAGCACTATTTGATGCAGTTAAAGTATCATAATAATAAGGAAATCCTCCATATTTAGTATTTTTTTCATCTGATGACCAAAAAATAAAATTGATATCTCCACCAAAGCCAATTGGCAAACCTTCTGGAACATAACCTCCATAAAATGAAAATCCTTGTCCTGCTCCAACATCGCTTTTTTGCATATTAGTCTGCAAAATACCTTGAGCAACTGCATTCGTAAAAGAAAATCCAAAAAATGCAGGAGTAGATTTATTTGATAATTTATCAATCAAAGCCTGGTCAGCTTCAGTTAAATTTCCATTAGTTTTTTGAGCGTTAGAAATGCTATTTACAAATAGCAAACCAATTATTATTAGAAATATTTTTTTCATTAATTTTCCTTTTGATTATTATTATCCGCAACTCAATGTCTGCAAATTCTTCTTTGCTGTTTGATTTTTTGGATCAATTACTAATACTTTTTTATAATATTTACAAGCATTGTCAGCATCACCCAAGCCTTGATATGAAATAGCTAAATACAAATAAGCAATAAAGCTATTCGAATCAAATTCAGTCCAGGATTTTGCAATTTTATTTAATTCTTTATAATTTTTCTCATTAAGTAAAACACCGCTAAATTTAGCATAAGCTGAATTTAAATCTTTAATATATTTTGCGGTATCTTTCATTCCATTTTCTATTATAAATTGGAACATCATTTTAGCTGAATCTGCTTTGCCTAATTGAGAATAAGCATCACCAATAAATAGTCTAACATTTAAGCTGCTATTATCTACTTCTAAACTTTTGAAGAAGCAAGTTTTAGCTGTATCAGGTCTCTTTGCGTTTAAGTGATTTAAACCCATATAGAAATATACTTTTGGCATAGTGGCTGTATCTGATTTACAAGTTTCAGCAAATTTTTCTAAAAACCAATTTGAGCCATCAAAATCTTTTTTAATTAATAACAAAGTTGCAATTTGCATTTTTGTTTGACATTTTGTAGGGTCTTTTAAAACAATTTCTTTATACAATTCAACTGCTTTTGTTGTGTCAGCTGTTTGAAAAACTGATCTTGCATATCTTTCCAAATCAATCATTTCTTTTAAATCATCAGTTGATTTTAAAGATGCATAAATATTTGACGCTTCTTTGAAATTCTTTTTGTCAAAATAACATCTTGCTAACATCAATTTTGCTTTTGATTTAACGGAATCTATATTTTCGGAAGCATAGATTAAATGTGGAGCAGCACTGTCACATTGACCTAATTCATATAATGATTGTGCTAACATCCATCTTCCCATATTTGATGATGGTCTTAAACCAATAAAGAAATATAATTCTTTAATTGCTTCTGGGAATTGTTTTGAATAAAACAATAATAATCCCTTTTGATAATATGCTTTAGCATTTTTTGGATCTTTTTTGGTAATTAATTCATACTGTTGCAAAGCCATTGTAAAATACTGGTTTCCTAACTCTTTATCTTGAGTAATTATACCATTACCTTGCCAATAGTAACAAGTTGCTAATTTTTCACGTGCTTCAGTTAATTTATCATCTAATTTTAAAGCTTCTTCGTAATTTGATTGAGCCAAAGCATATACATTTTTTTTGAAATATAAATCACCTAGAGCAACATAAATTTTAGCATTATTATCATCTTTTTCTTTTGCTTGAGTTAATACCAAAGTTGCTTGTTGGATAGAATCAGCCTTAATATAAGCTTGACCAAGTGCATAATAATTCTCAACGGAATTGTCTTTTGACTTCATTTTTCTTAATATATCAAGGGCTTCTTTGTGTTTACCTAAATATGAATAAGTAGTTGCAATTTTTCTATTATAATTTGGTTTATCATCCAAATCATAAGCTTTTTTATACAATTCTAAAGCTGATTCATATTTTTCAAGTTCAAAATAAATATCACCACAAAGGTCGATAAATTTATCATCTTTATTGTTTTCTGTAATAGCTTCTGGAATTAATTTTGCTGCCTGTTCAAATTCCTGACTCTCTTTTAGTTGCTTTACTTTTGAAACATTTGATTGTGCCATCAAATTATTTGTAGCAATTAGACCAAAAAAGATTAGTAATCCTGCTAAAATGATTCTTTTCATTAAAAATCCTCTAAATTTTATTATAAATTAATTATTATCTATTATTTTAA
>CAIWET010000159.1 GCA_903911805.1 uncultured Ignavibacteria bacterium
CAATAATAATTATTAAATTTGAAAAATATTAAAAGGTTAAATTAATCAATTATGATAAAAGATAAAAGAACAATATTTGATAAGCTGATTTCTGTGAAAGAAATAGAAGAAAACGAGATGCTCGGAAAGAGCGGAAAAGACAAATTAATCAAGATTTTGATAATATTAATAACTATATCATTATCTACATTTTTCTTTTCTGTTCACTTCAATAAACGGGCAAATGAGTCTATTTTGTCCAATGTAGTGCCAGGATATATTTGGCCCAATCAAACTTTAAAAGCAAATTATTCATTTTCAATTTTTAAAGATGAATTAGTTTATAAAAAAGAAGTGAAAGATGCTGAAGACAAAGTTATGCCTGTTTTTATTCAAAATTTTGAAGTAACAACTAAACTTGAGAAAGTTATTGACTCAGTTTTTAGTAAATATAAAACCGATGAATCTGTTTTATCATTAAAGCAGAATAAAAAAACAAAATTAATTGATGTAAAACAAAAAGCTCCAGCGATTGATATTAAATTGATTGAAAAAGCAATTTTGAACATTTCTCAAATTATTTACAAAGGTGGATATATAGACTATTCACTTGATAATATTCCTATAGATGGTATATCAGTAAAAGTTGATGAAATTAATGAAAAACTAATTTCAAAAAATTCAATTTATGACAATTCATCTTTTAAAAAATTTTCTGAGAATTATCTTAAATCAAGATTAAATGAAAAAGAATTCAAAATCGCTATCGAAAATTTAGAAAATTGCATTCATCCAAATTTATTGCTTTCAAATAAACTCACTAATCAGGCAAAAGAATTAGCAAATTTATCTGTTCCACGCACAATTGGAATTGTTAGACAGGGTGAAATAATAATTGCTAAAGGTCAAAAAGCTACTGAAGAAACCATCAGAAAAATTGTTTCTTATGAATATACAAAACAAATTAAAAATGAACCAAAAGTTGACTTCTTAATGATTTTAGGAGCATTAGGTCATTCTACTCTGTTGTATTCAATCCTAATTTTCTATTTATATTATTTAAGAAAAAAAATATTCTATAGTAACTTTTCATTTGGATTATTGAGTGGTGCTCTTCTATTATCAGCTTTCTTAGGGTGGTTGTCAATTGAAATTCCAACTAGATTCCCCCTAGAATATTTAGTATTAATTCCGGGGCTCTCAATGCTTGTAGCTATTCTTTATGATTCCAGAACTGCGTTTTATACAATTGTAGTAATGTCTATAACATTAGCAGGAATCAGAGGAAATGATTATGATGTTGGAACCGCAATGTTGTTTTCTGGAACTTTAGCTGCATTTACAGTAAGAGACATTCAGAGCAGAACTCAAATGTTTATTTCAATATTCTATATATTTATTGGATTTATAGTTTCAATTGTTGCATTTGGTTTAGAAAGATCATTAGATACAATCCAGATAGTTTACAAACTATCTTTCTCATTAGTAAATTCTGCAATTTCACCATTATTTACTTATGCATTAATTTTTATTATTGAAAGAGTATCAAATTTACATACAGATCTAAAATTACAAGAATATTCAAACCTCAATAATATTCTTTTGGTAAAAATGAGCGAATTTGCTCCTGGTACTTACCAACACACTCTAACAGTGTCAATTTTGGCTGAAAAGTGCGCAAATGCTATTGAAGCAAATGGGTTATTAGCAAAAGTTGGAGCATATTATCACGATATTGGTAAAATTTCAAAACCTGAATACTTTGTAGAAAACCAGGGAGAATTATTTAATAAACACGAATCTTTAACTCCAAAGAAATCTGCGGAATTAATCAGAAATCACGTTATTGATGGTCTTAAACTTGCAAAAGAACATAAGCTGCCACAAAGAATAATTGATTTTATTCCAATGCATCACGGAACTTCATTAATTAAACACTTTTATGCAAAGGCTCTTGAAATTTCAGGAAGTTCAGTTCTTGAAGGTGATTTCAGATATACTGGACCTAAACCAAACACAAAAGAAACAGCAATTTTAATGATCTGTGATCCAGCTGAAGCACTATCAAGATTAGAAAATAAAACAGCTGAAGAATTAGATGATATCTTAACAAAAAACATCAATGACAAATTATTAGATGGCCAATTTGATCAATGCAATTTAACATTTAATGAACTTAAAATTATTAAAGACACTTGTTTAAAGCATTTAACTGGCATTAGGCACAAAAGAGTGGAATATAAAGAAATTCCAATCATAGATAAGAATGAAAAAAAATAATGAATCAGTTTTTGAAAATGATTTAAAAAAATTCTTTTCATATATTAAATTTGAAAAAGGATTAGCGCAAAATACTATTTCTTCTTATAAAATTGATTTGGAAAAATTCTTTCAATTTATTGATGAAAAAGAAATCCGAAAAATTGATCAGATCAAAACGAGTGACATTAACGAGTTTCTCTCAGTTTTGACCGAAATGGGATTGACTAACAATACAAAAGGTAGATATTTATCTTCAATCAAGAGCTTATTTCGATATCTGTATGCTTCAAATAAAATTGATAAAGATATCTCAGAAATAATTGAATTACCGAGATTAAAGCGCAAGCTTCCAGATGTTTTATCATATGAGGAAATTGAAAAGATTCTTCATATTATTGATGATTCAACGCCTAAAGGACTTAGAGACAAGGCAATGATTGAAATCATGTATGCTTGTGGACTCAGAGTTTCCGAATTAATTAATTTAAAACAAAGAGATATTATTGATGAAATCGAAATAGTTAGAGTTTTTGGTAAAGGCTCAAAAGAGAGATTTGTTCCTATTGGGCGATCCGCATTAAAAGCTATCGAAGATTATACAAGAAATGCGAGAATACTCTTTTCAAAATCAATCGCTAATGACGACATCCTTTTTTTAAACCAAAGAGGAAGCAAATTATCGAGAATGGGAATTTGGAAGATCCTAAAATATTATTCCGATTTAGCTGGAATAGACAAAGAAGTTCATCCTCATATTTTCAGGCATTCTTTTGCTACCCATTTATTAGAAGGCGGCGCTGACTTAAGAATCGTTCAAGAAATGCTTGGTCACTCAGACATTTCCACCACTCAAATATATACACATATCGACCGCGAATATATAAAAGAAGTGCATAGAAGTTTTCACCCAAGAGGATAAATATTATGTTAATTTTTTTAAAAAAAGTAATTTATCAAAATGTCATTTATTTGTCACTTTTTTGTGCACTATAAAAACAAAAAACCTTGCAACGTGGCTTTAACACTCACTTTACAAGGTCTTTTTAGTGGGCCCTACGGGATTCGAACCAGCGACCTCTTCCGTGTCAGGGAAGCGCTCTTGACCAGCTGAGCTAAGAGCCCAAAAATTTTATTACTGATAAGTAAGATGAAACTCACTTTTTACAAATTTTTCTAGATTTGTCAGCTTCTTTAGTATTGCAGATTCACTCTTATGATTTATAATATCTTCTTTGATAAATTGCAATTTCATTTCTAAATCAAATTTAATCGATTCTTCAATATAAGCTTTTTTAAATGTCTCAGACTGCATTAGTTTATTGAAATGGTTTTCAGCTATGTTCATTTTTGCTCTCCAAATAATATTTTCTAATCTTTAAAGCCTTATTAATTTCATTTTTTGGGGTTTTTTGCGATTTTTTTATAAACCCATTAGTAAATATTATCATCTTTTCTTTTTCAAAAAAATATAAACTCCTTGATGTCTTATTTTCAAAATCAACCTTTAATTCGAAAATACCATCTTCCAAATGCTTAGATAATGACTCTGAAACCCTTAAATTATTACTTTTCATTTCCAAAAATTTATGAATAAATGTATATAACCTTGATTGTTCTTTCTCAGTTAATGAGTCAATGAATTCAATCATTGGTACATTATTCAAATACTCGGCATAATTATATTTATAATTTA